>NZ_REBN01000132.1 GCF_007692705.1 Mongoliibacter sp. | reverse complement strand
AGGAAAGTCAGAAAGGCTTTTGGTGGAGGCATGCGTCAAGCTGGCTTTTTGGCTGCTGCTGCCATTTATGCTTTGGATCATCATGTGGATAGACTCAAAGAAGACCATGGGCGGGCGAGAAAGTTGGGGGCTATGTTGGAAAATCATGCTTTGGTATCTGAAGTATTCCCTGTGATGACCAATATTGTGATTGCCAAGTTATCCGGCATTACCCCTGCTGAAAAGTTGTCAAAATTGGATGCTCAGGGTATCAAAGCCGTCAAGTTCGGAAAAGATCAAATTCGGTTTGTTACGCATTTGGATTTTGATGATGAGATGTTGGAGAGTTTTGGGAAGAAAATATTGGAAATAAGGTAGAAATATAGCTTTACTGAAATAGAGTAGAAATATACTTCGTGAAATAAGGTAGAAATATGCCTTCGGCGAAATATGTGATTATGGATACTAGGTTGATATGGATGGATATTTGCTTTGTGATATTGGATTGATATAGTGGAAATATACTTTGTGAAATACAATTGAAATATCCCCCTGCCAAACAGCAGAAGGTTCGTCAAAATAAGTGGAAATAAAGCTCTTAAAAAGGTTTACGCTGTAAACGTAAAATGTTTTACTTTGGGAAAATAAACCCTTCCATCTAATCTCCTCAGTAATGGTATCTGCATTGTAGAATATAGATTGCCTCAGTATCCGTTTTGTAGACCAGTCTGTGTTCAAGGTTGATTCTCCTTGACCACCAGCCTGAAAGTTCGTGTTTAAGCGGTTCGGGTTTGCCTATGCCATCATAAGGGCTGCGCATTGACACTTTGATTAATTCATTGATTTTTTTAAGGATCTTCTTGTCAGTCTGTTGCCAATAGAGGTAATCTTCCCATGCTGAGCTTAAAAAAATGATTTTCATAGGCACAAATTTTAATCTTCCAATAGGTTTTTCTCCTTACCCAAACCTTTTTCATACTCTTCTATCCCTTTCAAAAGTCGCTCAGCATTTTTGGGACTTTTCAGTAAGTGAAAAGTTTCGAGCATGCTATCATAATCTGATTTTGACATTACTACAACGTCTTCTCCATTTGACCTGGTAACAAATACCGGTTCACGGTTGGTGAAAACTTTATCCAGAAATGATTTCAAGTGCTGCCTAAAATTAGAGTAAGTTGTAATTTCCATAGAATTAAGCTTTTAACAAATTTAGGGATTCTTTTATATTGTACAAAATCTTGTACTATAGAAAGGATAGAGATAATTGCTTTGGTCATTTGAACCATCACTTCAATAAAAGCGGTTTCTTTTATATATTTATGAAAAAAAGGAGATGATTACGAAAGAAAAACTACTTGAGACCTTAAAAAGTATGCCTGATAAGTTTTCAGTAGAAGAATTGATGGAACGGGTACTTTTGCTTCAAAAAATTGAAATAGGCTTAGAGCAATCGGAAAGAGGAGAGGGTTATTCTTCAGAGGAAGCAAAAAAGATGATAAAAGAGTGGCTAAAGTAATTTGGTCACCACAAGCTGTTGAGGATATCGCTCAAATCGCTGAATTCTATTTTAAGATTTCATCGAATTATGCTGAAAGTCTAATAGCTTCAATTTTTTAATTGTTTTTAGTGATTATCCGCTTTCTTACCGGTAGAATCTTCATAATAGAATTAACTTATGAATTCAAGCCAATATCAATGAGTATCAAATATCTATTAATATCAGCTTGGTCTAGGCCCCATGTTTAATTGGTTAGTGGTGTAATTGCGGATATACATATTGTTTTTTTATTAATGCTAAAGTTCCGAATATCCAATATCCATTAATATCTATCAATATCTTTTTAATATTGTATTCAAGAAAGAATCCATTTCAAGCCAATATCAGCATCATCGATGAGCAATACCCCACTAGCAGAAAGAATGCGTCCAACCAAATTAGAAGACCTGATTGGACAGGAGCACCTTTCCAAGCCGAATACATTTTTGTACAGGGCCATCAAAAGTGGGCAAGTGCCTTCTTTGATCCTTTGGGGACCTCCAGGGGTGGGCAAGACGACCATTGCCAATATCATTGCCAATGAAATCAAAGCACCTTTTTATACCCTGAGTGCCATCAGTTCCGGCGTAAAGGATATCCGTGAAGTGATTGAAAAAGCCAAATTCCAGATGGGCGTAGTACTTTTTATCGATGAAATCCACCGCTTCAACAAATCCCAGCAAGATGCGCTGTTAGGAGCTGTGGAAAAAGGAGTAATCCGTCTGATCGGAGCTACGACAGAAAACCCATCCTTTGAAGTCAATGCGGCACTGCTGTCCAGATGTCAGGTTTTTACCTTGAATCCCTTGGGAAGGCCTGAGTTGGAAGCCATGATCCATCAGGCTTTGGAAAAGGATATTTTGCTTAAAAAGAAAGAGGTAGAGCTTAAGGAAACAGAGGCCTTACTGCGACTTTCGGGTGGGGATGGAAGAAAGCTGCTCAATCTGTTGGAGATTGTCATCAATGGTTTGGACGAAGATACATGTGTGATCACCAATGAGAAAGTCACCACGATTGCGCAACAGAAAGTAGCGCTTTACGACAAATCCGGTGAACAGCATTATGACATCATTTCCGCCTTTATCAAATCCATCCGGGGTTCTGATCCCAATGCAGCGGTGTATTGGTTGGCAAGAATGATAGAAGGAGGGGAAGATGTGAAATTCATCGCCCGCCGCCTTGTGATCTTAGCTTCTGAAGACATAGGGAATGCCAATCCCAATGCATTGCTGCTGGCGACGAATTGCTTCGAAGCTGTCAAAATTATAGGTTACCCTGAAGCAAGGATTATCCTTTCCCAATGTGTGACCTATCTGGCAAGCTGTCCCAAAAGCAATGCGTCTTACATAGCCATCAACAAAGCCCAGGCATTGGTCAGAGAAAAGGGAGATCTATCGGTTCCTTTGCACTTGCGGAATGCTCCTACAAAGCTGATGAAAGATTTGAATTATGGGAAGG
The DNA here is from genome assembly GCF_007692705.1 of Mongoliibacter sp. GTDB lineage: Bacteria > Bacteroidota > Bacteroidia > Cytophagales > Cyclobacteriaceae > Mongoliibacter. Next base: position 16,291 of record NZ_REBN01000132.1, on the reverse strand, counting down.
AGTACAAGTATTCACATGATTACGAAGGGAATTTTGTGGCGCAGGAGTACCTGCCCGATGAAATCAAAAACCTCAAACTCTACGAACCCGGCAACAATGCCCGTGAGAATGAATTGAGAAAGTATTTGAATTCCAGGTGGAAGGGGAAGTATGGGTATTAGGATTTATCAGTATCCGGTTGATCTAGTCCCCTTATTAAAATTGGTTAGTGGTAAAATTTTCGGATATATATAAATATGATTTTAGGCTTCTTTAAAATACTCCTCCAAATCCAATTCAAAGCCTTTGATGACTGAGGATATGGCTACGTCACCTACTGTCATCCAGCGCGAGGCGGAATATTTTCCTTGAGTCAAGGTATAGATCAAAACAGTTTTCCCTTCTGGATCGACGATCCAATACTCCTTGACACCGGATTCTTCATATACCTCGTATTTGCGCTGAAGTTCCATTTGTTTGTTGCCTGCAGATAACACTTCCACCACTAAATCCGGAGCACCCACACAACCTCTTTCGTCCAGTTTTTCCAAGTCACATACTACACAGATATCGGGTTGTACTACAGTATGGATTTGATCATCCCTTTTTGATTTTACCGGGAGCCGAACATCAAATGGAGCGATATAGGCCTGGCATTTTTTTCCTCTCAAAAATAGATTCATTTCTGTATACAGGTTACCTGTTAGCCATTGGTGAATTCTTCTTGCCGCTGCAGCTGCTTTTTTGAAGACCTTTCCTTTGATCAGCTCGGTCATTTCTTCCATTTCCCAAGTCAAATAGTCAGCATAGGTATAATTCCCGTAACTCAAATCGGGCTCTTTTACCAATGAACTTTTGTCTTCCTTTTCCATACCTGAATTTAATCATTATGATGGATTGTTTTCCAATTATTCTTTCCAAAAAAAAGCCCTTGAATCCCGATATTTTCTGTCAAAATTTCCCAGTAACAATTTAGTTTATTTAATATCAATCAATATCGAGTATCAATAAATATCCAAATGCCTGCATTAAAGGGTTATTATCATGATTTCGCATAAGTATTATATAAGTTACAAAAACCTATACTCATCCACCTTCTCAATTTTTTGCTTCAAATCTGCAATATTGATACTGTCTTTGATGCCGTTGTCCCTGACGACTTTTTTGTCCCTCAATGTTCTGGAAATCCGGTCATAAACCTGTTGTGAACTCTCTATGCTTCCATTTACCTTTTTGCCTTGGATGATGCCATTTTGATGCGCCAGGTCCAAAGCTTCGGACACCTTGATTTGATAATTGTCAGCCAGTTCAAAGAAATTGTCATAATAAAGTATAAACTTCTTGGCCAATTCCACAGTACTGTTTATCTGATTGCTGTAGTTTTTCAGATCTGTTTCATTTTGGATCAAAGCAGCATAGTTGACCTGACCTCTTGAGGTCCTGTATTTTCTTTCCACTTGATTGAGTTGGCGCTCTACATTTTCTTTGGAAAACTCACCCAAAACCCTGTTGAAGTAAGCATCCAAAGTTTCAGAACCCAACCTGTCGGGCATTTTCTGACCCAATTTTGTCATATCCTTATTGAGCTTGGAAAGCAGTTCCAACTGTAGGTTTTCCAACAGAACCACCCTGTCATAGTTTGAGGATTGGTTCAGTGTGTTGGCTTTGTCCAATGCAGAGAAATAGACCAGATATTTATTGAGTTCATTTTCAAATTTCTCGAGTTTTTCGAAATCAGGTTTTTTCTCTGTCAACATGGAACTGTAGGCGATATTGACCAGAGAATTTGAGGCGAAAAAAGCCTGGGAAACAAATGGAATGCCCGAGGTGAGTGGACTGGAAAGCACATTGTTGGTGACCTCAAGGAACCGGTCCATTTTGGTTTTACTTTCAAAAATTCCGATTTTTTTGGCAGACTCCATGATGACTTCCTCCAGAGAAAAACCCAAAGGCCCGCCTTCAATGCTCCCCAAAGATTTGATAAATCCCTGATACTCTTGGTCGGTCATTCTGGATTTGAGGTTGATGATGTCATCACTCAGTTTTTTATGGATTTGTGTGGAGTGAATAATACTGGACTTGATGGAAGTCCATCTTGTTTCATCAGAGATGTTTTTGTCGATGACAAGATCATTGATGGCTTTATTGGTGATCTCCAGATTTTGTTGCAGGCTTTCATTGTAGTTTTTCAGGACTTCGATTTCCTGTTCCAAGCGGAATATTTTGACAGAATCAGGATTGCTCTGTGCAAGTGTTGACCAAGTGGTCCATGCCATCATGGAAGACAGCAAAAGGATTTTCTTCATGCAGGGGTATTAGGGGGATAAAGTTTTAGCAATCAGCGCAAAAACCGAGCAAATATATTTGGAAAGTCTAGAATATAATGTTGTACGTTGAAAAAGGCGCAAAGAAATTTTTTTAAAGAAAAGAGTGTAGGATTTTAGATAGGTTTAGTCTAGCCACAAGTATGCATTTTTTTGAAAAAGCTTTACTAAAATCCTTAAGGAGTATTCAAATCAAAGTTTACATTGCTTTTTTATAGACTTTAACTATTTGTTTTTAAGGTCTGTAAAAATGAAGTGAGTTAAAATTAATTAATTGGAAAAAAATTCTTGTCATATCATCTTTTCGTCTATTTCTTTTGAATTTTCTAATTTCTTAGTTTATTTAAAATTCAATTTGAAATCCTGTTTTTATGCATTCAAAAATACGCTGGATCTTTGTCCCAATTTTAGTTACTTTTTTCGCCTGTTCTGAGGAGAAAACGACTTCTCAGGAGCAGCCTATGGACAGTTTTAGGAATGAAGTGGAGGCTACTCCGGTGAGGGTGGCCATGTCAGAAAAACGAACTTTTGATTACCTGATCAATGCTTCCGGAAAAATAGAGGCCTTGGATCAGATCAAAGTAATTGTAGAAAGACCTGGCTACTTGAATGAACTTGAAGTCAAGGAGGGGGATTATGTGGAAAAGGGAAAAACTTTGGCAAGATTGGATCAGACCGAAAGCCTTTTTAAACTTGAAAAAGCCAAAATCAATCTGAAGAATGCTGAGGCCACCTATCAGTCGGAAATACTGAGTTTTGACGGAATATTTACCTCTGGGGATTCTGCCAGGATTATACCTGTGAGGGATCAATTGATGGCTAAAAGCGGCTTGTTCACTGCCCAACTGGAATTGAAGGAAGCGGAATTGGATTTGGAAAAAACCATTATCAAAGCGCCTACTTCAGGAAGAGTAGCAGACATACAGATCAAAAATGGCAGTTTGGTCAATTCTGGCGATGAATTGTTGGAAATCATCAATCCTTCACAGCTGGAACTCAAAGTCAAAGTACTGGAATCGGATATCCACATGATAGCACTTGGTCAGGCTGCTGAAATTATTCCGGTAGGATCAGGAGGAAATGGACTTACCGGCAAAGTACGCAGCATCAACCCCAAAGTAGATGAAAACGGTTTGGTTCAGGTGGGAATCCAGGTAGCCGGTGGTAAAGGGCTTCTTCCCGGTATGAATGCCAGGGCAGTGATCAAAGCACCACAGAACAACAGCATTGTTGTGCCCAAGCAGGCGGTAGTGTCTAGATCTGGAAGACCTGTAGTCTTTACCGTAGTCAATGGCAATGAGTCCAAATGGAATTATGTAGAGCCAGGTAAGGATAATGGCAGAGAGGTGGAAATCCTGGAAGGCTTGGAAGCAGGAGAAACAGTAATCATCAGCAATAACCTGCAGCTCGCGCATCAGGCACCCGTGCAGCCCATAAAAGATTAAGCCATGGTTAGATTTTTATTGGCAAGACCCATTGCTGTTCTGATGACATTTTTGGCCTTGATGGTCTTTTCGGTCATTGTATTCAGAACTTTGCCTATTTCCCTTTTACCGCCAATAGATGTCCCCCAGATTCTGGTAAAAGTCAATTATCCCAATGCATCTCCGGAAGCCATTGAGCAAAATGTGCTATCTCCTATCCGGGAGGGATTGATGACTCTGGGCGGGCTTGAAGATATGGACAGTAAGGCTGGTTCGGAGGTAGGGACCATCAGGCTGAGTTTTGATTATGGAACCCGCATGGAGTTGGCCTATATTGAAGTCAATGAAAAAATCGACCGACTGACCAATTCCCTGCCTGCAGACTTGAGCAGGCCTCAGGTGATAAGAATCAATACCAATGACATTCCAGTAGTAAGGGTTCAGGTAGTGCCGAAAGCCGGGTTTGATTTTACAGAAGTCAGTCTGCTGACAGAAAATGTACTGAAAAAACGGATTGAGCAACTTGAAGGAGTATCTCTGGTAGATATCAATGGCAAAAAAGAGCGCATGATCACCGTCAGTCCTAAAATCCAGATTTTGCGTGGATTGGGAATGACCGAAGAAAATGTCATCAATGCTGTCAAATATGGAAATGAAGAACTACCGGGAATTTCCGTGGAAGATGGGCAGTTCAGGTATTACCTAAGATTGGCTACCCGTGTGGAAAGCCCTGAAGATATCTTGAAGCTTCCGGTAACTTCTTCGGAAGGTGTGACAGTGGATTTGCGTACGGTAGCTTCTGTCCAATATGAAACAGCTGAACCTTTGGGATATCATCTTTATGGAGAAGAAGAAGGGTTGGTCATCACCGTCCACAAACAGGCCGCTGCAAAAATGAACGAACTGCTTCCGAAAGTATATGAGGCGGTTGATATTTTTAAAAAAGATTACCCACAGGTGGAATTTGCCTTAAGTCAGGACCAATCCGTGCTGCTCAATGCCGGTATCAGTAACCTGCAGACCAGCTTGCTTTTTGGGGGGCTTTTTGCTTTTGGGGTTTTGTTTATTTTTATGGGAAATTACCGTACTCCCATCATTATTGGGCTTTCTTTGCCTTCTTCACTGATCATCAGTTTTCTGGTGTTTTACTTTTTCGATATCTCCATCAATGTCATTTCACTTTCCGGCTTGGCCCTTGGTCTGGGAATGTTGATAGACAATTCCATCATCGTATTGGATAACATTACAAGAAAGAGAAAAGAAGGGCTGCCTTTGTTTGAAGCCTGCGTGGAAGGGGTGAATGAAGTGATGTCCGCTTTGATCAGCTCTGTGTTGACAACCTTGGCGGTTTTTGTACCTCTGGTTTTTCTTTCGGGTATTTCAGGTGCCTTATTTTTTGATCAGGCTGTAGCCGTTGCTGCCATTCTGGGAGTTTCCCTCTTGGTGGCATTTATCTTTTTGCCTATGCTCTATCGCTTTTTTTTCAGAAACCAATCCGAATCAGCCCCTATACATGAAGATTCTAAGCTTTTTTTGAAAATACTGAAAGGCTACAAATCACTGTATATAAAGATTTTCAAGAAAAGGAAATTGAGCTTTGCGCTCTTTGTCATCCTGATACCCCTTGGACTTGCCTTATCCCTACTTTTGGAGACGAGAGGACTTCCACCTATAGAAAAGGTAGATGCCATGCTTACTGTCAACTGGAATGAACCCATTGGAGTGACTCAGAATAAAGACAGGGTACTTTCCCTGCTTGAGGCTTTAAAAGGTGCCTATATTCAGGCGGAAGGGGATGTTGGGGTAAGGCAATTTTTGCTTTTTGACGGGGAAAGCTCCCTACAGGAATCAACACTGTATTTTCTTTTCGAAAGCGAAAATGAAAAGCTGCGACAAATGCAGAGACTGGAGCAGTTGATCCATCAAAATTATCCCAATGCCATCCTTCAAATAGAAGATGCGCCCAATGCTTTTGATCAGCTCTTTGCTTCCAACATGCCATTTTATGAGGTAAGGTGGAAGGACCTCTCTACAAAGAGGCCTGTGGAAGAAAGGCAAATGGATGAGTGGCTGTCGGAATTTCCTGTTCAGCAATTTTCCAGAGGGCCTGGGTTACAAAAAGAAGCTTCTGTAATTTTTCGACTTGAGTCCTCCAAAATGGCAACATATGGAGTCAAACCCGCAGATTTGCAAGAAAAGGTGAAAAGACTTTTTGGAGTATATGGAATTACGGATATCAAACGATTTGGGGAAGTAACACCGATCAAGCTGAAGGCTGAAAAGGCCAATTTTGAAGAATTGCTCAGGTCTTCTTATGTGCAGGGGAATGATGGAAATGAATATGCCTTGAGCAATTTTATACGTTTTGATTATGAAAACCATTACAAATTTGTCACTGCTGATAAGGGAGGGGTTTTTCAATCTATATACCTGGAATCGGACAATCCTACCCAATATAATGAAGATATCAGCCGCTGGGGGAATGACAGAAACCTGGGTATTTCCTATTTCGGGCAGTATTTCAAAGACCGGGAAACCATCAGCGAGCTCTTGGGGATTTTGATGGTTGCCGTACTCCTGCTTTATTTCATATTGGCAGCACAGTTTGAGAGTTTTATACAGCCTTTGGTGGTGATCTTTACATTGCCACTGGGAATTGCCGGTGCCTTTACAGTCCTGCTTTTGACCGGATCATCACTCAATGTGATGTCTGCAATAGGTTTGGTGGTGATGTTGGGGATAATGGTGAATGATGCTATTCTGAAAATTGACACCATCAACCGCCTAAGGGTAAAATATGCTGATATCCTAAGTCCGAAAGAAAGCTTGGAAAGGGCAATGTTTGAGGCCGGTGAAATCAGGCTCAAGCCCATATTGATGACTTCGGTGACTACCATTCTGGCATTATTGCCGGTGGTATTCAGTTCAGGCTTGGGAGCGGATTTGCAGCGTCCTTTGGTATTTTCCGTGATCGGTGGCCTGACCATAGGAACCTTTACCGCCATGTATTTCGTGCCATTGGCGTATTGGGCTTTGGCGGGAAAAGGGAGGGAGTTTAGATCTTAGAATTAAGATTTTAGATTTGGTGTATTAGTAGGTTGAAAGTTAGCTTATCAGTAGAAGGTTTAAGGCGGGAAGTAACCTTTGAGGTTTTTAAAACCCCGAAGGTTTTGAATAAAAGAAAACAGAGAGCAAGTGAAAAACATAAATGTAAAGTTTAGGAGAAATTAAACTGCGTCAATCTAAAATCTAAAATCAAAAATTTTACTTACCCATGACTCCATTTAGGGTAATCATAGCGTTTGTCGTACTGAGTATCATAGGTTTTGCCTTGGTGCCCAAGCTATCTGTGGACCTGAATCCCAGAGAAAGGGAGCCTGTATTGACTGTCAGCTATAGTGTGCCCCAGTCTTCCCCGGAGTTGGTTGAAAAATTGGCTACTTCCCCACTTGAGGGAGCCTTATCCCAACTCGCAGAGCTCAAAAGGATCTATTCTGTGTCCAATTACGATAGGGGAAATATTACCCTGCGTTTTGACAAAAATACGGATATGGAATTCAAGAAATTTGAAGTCTCCTCCATCATCCGTCAGGTCTATCCATCCTTGGATCCCAAAGTCAGTTACCCTTTGGTGACCCAATCTGAAGAGCGGAGAACAGACATGAAAACCCCCATTCTGACCTATTCGGTGAATGGGCCGTTTGCTACTTTTGAGATCAAAAAAATTGCAGAGGATGTACTCAAATCCGCCATCAACCGATTTGATGAAGTCGAGGAAATCGCAGTTCGGGGGGCCAATAATCTCCAACTGTATGTGACTTATGATATACAAAGGCTTCAGCGGTATAACCTAAGTAAGTCTGCGGTGGAGTCTGTCATCAGGGAAGCCTTTGGAAGGTCCTTTCCCGGCGCTGTTGTCAACACCAGAGATGAGACACTTTTTATTCAGGTAGACCGCTCCCTTCAAAGTATTTCCCAGTTGGAAAACCTGATCATCAGCACCCAATCAGGGAAAGAGGTGTTCCTGAAAGACCTGGCCAAAATCACCATAGAAGAAGCAGAAGCGCAATCTTATTACAGAATCAACGGCAACAATTCTGTCACGCTTTCCATCATCAATAGGGATGGGGTCAATAAATTACTTTTGGCCAAAAACATCAAAGCGGCCATGGATGAAGCCCGTCAGCTTCTGCCGGCGGGGGTGGAAGTCAGGTTGGAAAATGACGATACGGAATTTCTGGAAAAGGAAATGACAAAAATATATAAACGCTCAGGATTGTCGATTTTGATTCTGATCGTTTTTATTTTTATCATCAATAGAAATCTTAGGTACCTCTCTACGCTTTTTCTGGGAATAGTAGTCAACCTCAGCATCACCGCCATTATTCTGTACCTGCTGGAAGTGGACATACACTTGTATTCTTTGGCAGGCTTGACCATTTCATTTGGTCTGATCGTGGACAATGCGATCATCATGATTGACCATTTGCACAAGCACCGCAATAGAAATGTGTTTGTAGCATTATTGGCGGCTTCGTTGACTACAATAGCCGCATTGATGATTGTGTTTTTCCTTCCCGAAGAAGACAGGAAAAACCTCAGCGAGTTTTCTGTAGTGGTTTCTGTCATGTTGGGTGTATCGCTCTTGGTAGCCTTGTTTTTTACGCCTGCTATGTACCAATTGCTTTTTGGAGATAAAGCCAAAAAAGGAAGGGAACTCAGTTTTCTCCAACTTAGAAAAAGAGCCAAGGCATTCAGACTATATTCCAATGGGCTTGGCTTAGTAGCGAGGTTTAGAAAGACTTTTGTAATCTTGTTGCTCCTGCTTTTTGGACTTCCCGTATTTTTTCTCCCAAATAAGTGGGAAGGACAGGAATGGTATAATAAGACGATAGGGAGTACTTTTTATCAGGAGGAAATGCGGCCTTATGTGGATAAGGCTTTGGGTGGATCTTTGAGGATGTTTGTAAGAGGAGTATTCGAAAAATCCAGTTATAGGGAAGCCGAAAAAACCAGGTTGTATGTTAATGCAAGATTGCCATTTGGAAACACCCTTGATCAGATGGATTTCATTATCCGTGAGTTTGAAAATTACCTCAAGGGTGTGGAGGGAATTGATCAGTTCGTGACCTATGTCCCTTCGGGACAGTACGCGCAGATTGTTATTACTTTCAAAGAGGCTTATGAAAAAGGAGCTTTGCCCTATCAGTTGAAGGGAAGGCTATCCGTCAAGTCTACCGATTGGTCTGGTGCGAGGTGGGTGATCACGGGAGTGGGGCAAGGTTTCTATACAGGTGCAGGGGGAGAGGGTACCCCGTCGTTTAGGGTGACAATGAAAGGGTACAACTTCGATGAATTGGAAAGGCAGGCAGAGGTTTTAGCTGAAAAACTACTTCAACATAAAAGGATTCAGGAGGTCAATACCAATGAACGATTGGGTTGGAATGAGCTGAAGTCAGAAGAATTCGTCTTAAGGCTGGACCAAAATGCCATGTCACTGCAGGGAGCCAATCAATACGAATTGGTCTCAGCTTTAAGAGATGTTTCCAAACCTGAGGGGCCTTCTACCTATTTGACCTTGGACGAACAGAATTATGGAGTAGTTGTGAGAGAAGAAAAATCTCCTTCTTATTCCAAGTTTGATCTGGAGGAAAAAAGCATGATTGCAGGAGAAAACAGGATTTTTAAAGTCAGCAGCTTTGGCACCTTGAATAAAGAGAAAACCACTTCAGCATTACACAAAGAGGACCGACAATATATCAGGCTTGTGGCTTTTGAGTATATGGGCTCGGCGAAGTTTGGCAATGAATACCTGGACGAGGTTTTGGAGGAAATGAAAACCTTGATGCCGATAGGCTACATTGCTGAGAAAAACATCGGGTTCTTGAATTTTGACAAAGCCAAAAGGCAGTACAGTTTGATTTTGGTATTGATAGTGGGGATATTTTTTATCACCTCCATTCTTTTTGAGAATCTAAAACAACCCTTTTACATTATTGTCATCATTCCGATTTCTTTTATTGGCTTGTTTTTGATTTTCTCCCTGTTCGATTTCTATTTTGATCAAGGAGGCTATGCTGCTTTTGTGATGCTGGGTGGCTTGGCGGTGAATGCAGCCATCTTTATCGTAAATGACCTCAACAATAGGAAAACAGGAATCTACAACCGGAATGTGATCAAAGCAGTGGGAGGAAAAGCAGTGCCCATTATGCTGACAATCCTTTCTACCTGCTTTGGTTTGATTCCATTTATTATGGAAGGGCAAAATGAAATATTCTGGTTTTCACTTGCCATAGGCACCATAGGAGGATTGATATTCAGTATTGTGGGGGTGTTTTTGGCCTTGCCAGTGTTTTTGTGGAGGAAGAAGGGGGGTAGTAGGTTCCCGTAATTTTCAGTTGTCCGGTTGTCCAAAGGCTTTGCCTTTGGACTTTTAGTTTTGGAGTTTTTAACTCCATTTGTAATTAAGCCATAGGCTCAAATACCAGATATCCGAAGCCACAGGCTAAGGAAAACAGATGTTTTTGGATTTGCAGGTATTTTTGTGGAGGAAGAAGGGGGGAGATGCGTCTCTAGCTATTGCCAAAAGGTTTATATGTGATTTTATTTACTCAACCGATTAGCAACAAATTGGCCATATTTTTTTGAAATATGGCCAAAATAATTCGATGATTATTGATTTATTACTGCATAACGCAACCACCACCTGCTGGACACCTATCCATTGTCATAGCCATTGCAACATCAATATGACTAACAAGATAGGCTTCGCCACCATAAGTATTGCCAGCGGAATCAAAACATTGACAATAATAAACATTATCATTCCCTCCTGTAATCTTCTTCATCTGACTTCTTCCAAGTACTTCATCGGAAGTAAGTCTCAGCATTTCTAAACTTAACTTTTTCATAATTCTTGAATTTTATTAAATTTTAAATTCTCCGGACATTTGGGTCACCCGAAGTTTGTGACCATTCATCGCGACTGAATATTTTGTATTTACATAAGGCACTTTTTACTAATCATATCAAAACTTAATTCCAATATAAAATTTCCTATTCTTCTTCTTCAAATGATTAAGACATTCATTATAATATGTATATCCGCAATTAGACCACTAACCAATTTAAATGAGCACCTGGATCAATCCGATACTAATAGATATTGGATATTCATTGATATTGGCTTGAAATCATAGGTTTATTCCACTAATTAGTTTCTACTGGCAAGAAAGCGGATAATCATGCATTATAATATAGGAATAGTTCTAACCTCGATTTCATCCTAATAAACCATGATTGACCTGAACTTGAAAAACAACCGCTCTGCCAAACTTAACTCTTCCGTGATGATTTCCGCATTTCCCAAAAGCTCCTGATTGAATGGGATTTCCCGGTTGAAAGAAGTTATAGTCCCATTGGGCAATGAGGCATAAACCAAATAATTGAACTCGTCATCAGGAGACACCGAAATGCTGGAAATCTTACCGATTAAGGCCCCATATTCCTGAAAAGGGTAATTGTCCAATTTGATCAATACCTTTTGGTCAACACTCACCTTCCCTGCATTCTGAGGAGATATTTTCATGGCTCCCATTAATTCTGATTTGTTGTCCGGCAGTACTGTAAATACCAGCTCGCCGGAATTAACTTGTTGATTGGCACCCCAGACTTTCTGGAAACTGACGACTCCATGGATTGAAGACTTTATCAGATAGGTGTATTCCCAATCCCTTAGACTCCGTTTTAATCCCTGATATGATTGAATCAAAGCTTTCAATGACCTAGTTTCTTCCTCTTCCCGATTGATATTGGTGTTTTTGATGGTCTGATAGGCGGTATTCAGTGCTTCCTGCAATTGGGAAATGGAAATGGTCATTTGGTTGACCTGTTCCTCAATCTGAAGGTATTCCACTTCTCTGGATTCAAAATCCTTATCAGCAATGATGCCATCCTTATGAAGACCCCTATTGCGCCCATAGTCGATTTTAGCCAGGTAGAGCCTGCGGTCAAGCAATTCCTTTTGGGCATGCTGACTATTGATCCTTTTTTTAATCTCTTCTATCGAAGCTTTGGTGCCTTCCACCTGTCCGGTAAACGGCTGGAGCTCTCTTATCAGTCTGTATTCCATATAGCTCCTTTCAAATTCCAGAAAGGACAAACCTATTTCACCCAGAACCATGTCGGAGAATAATTCAATAGGAAATGAGTAATCATTTTCCTTTCCAAATGCTTCATTCTCTAATACTGCCTTCAAAGAAAGTACATCTTCAATTATTGCAGTACTCTTGATCCCAGCCAAAGGCTGTCCTATGCCCACTTTATCTCCATTTTTCACAAATAAAGTCTCAATTTGTCCAGTATATCTTGAAGATATACGTTCTGTCGGATCTGCGGTGGTCACCAAAACCTTGGCCTCTACAAAATCAGGATACCGTATCAAAAATGACAGTCCTATCAAAAGTGACAGCATTAGGAATACAAGGGTAATCCCCCAACTTATCAGCCAGGCAGGAGGCCTGGAGATGATCTCCTGAACTTCATCCGAGCGAAGGTGTAGGTTATCGTTTTGGGAAAGGGCTAGTGGCATAATCAGTTTCCGTTTATTTTTTCGAGTTCAAGCTGGTTTTTAACCAGATTATAATAGATCCCTTGGGCATCAACCAATTCCAAATGGGTTCCCTGCTCTACAATCTTACCCTGGTCAATAACTATGATCTGATCCGCATTCCGGACAGTACTCAGCCTGTGGGCAATGATAAATACCGTTTTGCCCTGCATAAACTTCTGGAGATTTTCCATGACCTCCCGTTCATTTTTGGCATCTAGGGCAGAAGTTGCTTCATCAAATAAAAGCATATCGGGATTTTTATAGATGGCCCTGGCTATAAATAGCCGCTGCTTCTGTCCCGTACTCATTCCCACCCCTTCATTGCCGATCTTGGTATTAAACCCCAGCGGAAGTGACTGGATAAAATCGAGGATATTGGCAATCCGGGATGCTTCTATCAACCTCTCCTGATCGATCCTGTCCTGGCCCACAGCTATATTGGCCGCAATGGTATCATTAAACACATAGCCCTCCTGCATGACTACCCCACATTGGTCACGCCAACTTTTTGCACTGACTGTTTTCAGGTCATGCTTCCCATAGCGGATTTCCCCTGAAGTCGGATCATAAAATTTCAGCAAAAGCTTCATCAAGGTGGTCTTGCCACTGCCACTAGCACCCACAATTGCAGTTACCTGCTGCGGGGGAACGGTCAGGCTGACACCTGATAGCACAGGGTCTTCCGCTCCCACATACCGAAAGGCCAAGTTCCTTACCTCAAGGGCTTCTCCAGGCTGGATTGTCCTTATAAATTGCGATTCAGAATTTTCTTCATCTTCCTTGTCATGGATTTCATTGAGCCGCTCCAGGCTGATGGCCGCATCCTGATAAGACCTGACAAAACCTACGAGATCCGTTATCGGGCCATTCAACTGACCGATGATATATTGGAGTGCCAGCATCATACCCAAAGTCAGGTTTCCTTCTATGACCAGAACAGCCGAAGTGAAGGTGATCAAGATATTCTTAAGCTCGTTGATAACAGACGAACCCACCTGCTGTGCCTGTTCCAGAGAAAGGGACTGAATAGACACCTGAAACAACCTGGCCTGTACAAATTCCCAACTCCAACGCTTTTGCTTTTCGGCATTATGCATCTTGATTTCCTGCATTCCGTTTATCAGTTCGATCACCGTACTCTGTTCCTGGCTCATCTGGGCAAAACGCTTATAGTCCAGCTCCCTGCGCCGCTTCATAAAAAACAGTACCCAAGCAAGATAAAGCACGCTTCCTCCCAGAAAAATCAAAAAAATCGTAAGGCTGTAATAAATCAGCACAGCCCCAAAAACGATCAAATTGAAAAAAGAAAAAAGTGTACTAAGGGAAGTCCCTGTGAGAAGATTTTGTATTCTCCTGTGGTCTCCAATACGCTGCATGATATCTCCCGTCATCCGGGTATCGAAATAGGAAATGGGCAGGTTCATCAGCTTGATAAAAAAATCCGAGACAAGTGAAATATTGATCCGTGTAGTCAGGTGTAGCAATATCCAGCTGCGGAACACTTCTACACTCATCCTTCCGAGGAAGAGCATGATCTGGGCAAAAAGGACCAGGTAAATAAAGTTGATATCCTGGTTTTGGATCCCCACATCGACTATACTCTGGGTCATAAAAGGAAAAATCAACTGCAACAGACTACCTACTAGTAATCCGATGGCCAGTTGGGCTATCAGGTTTTTATAATTGAACAAGTATTTGAATAGGAAGCTTAAAGAACGTTGCTCTTTGTCTTCCCATTTCATTTTCCTGAAGGTCGGGGTAGGTTCCAGTAGGAGGGTGATGCCTTCTTTGGTCTGCTCATCAGCATTGTTACCGATCCATCGTGAGATGAATTCTTCTTTAGTATATTGAATCAAACCATAACCAGGATCGGATATATAGACGGTATCCTTTTTGATTTTATACACTACCACAAAGTGCTGCTTGTCCCAATGGACAATTAGTGGTAAAGGAGCTTCCTTTAGTTTTTGAAAATTTAGTTTGGCCCCGATGGTTTTGAATCCCATGGCCTCAGCTGCATCACTCAGCTTCAATAGGCTGCTACCTTCCCTGGTCGTTTCCGATATTTCTCTAATTTCTTTTAGGGATATCAGTTTGTCATAGTGCTTGGCTATGATTCGTAGACAGGTAGGGCCACAGTCTTTGGCATCAGGCTGTTTGTAGAAGGGGAAGGTGTTTTCAAAAAGAATTATTTAAAATTAAATTGTTATATACAAGTGTTTTTTAAGGGAAATTTACATGTTACGTTATTGATTAAGGTTTAAATTTCAATTTTTCATTTTCAAAAGTAGATTTGAATTAGGATTACTGGGCAATCAAGATGCAAGTAATATGTTATTTCATTTGCCTAAAATCATGATCTCACATTTTGAATATTAATGCAATCTAAATTCAAAAACAGCATAACTAGAATAAGTCGATTCTTCGTCTTCTTTATCTTTCTCTCTCATCAAGATCTTTCCCTTCTCCAACAGGATAAGCTCTGCATTTGGATCAAAATTTTCAGGAAAACTTATGGGAGGGGAAAGCATATTGTCCTTATCCAAAAAGTAAAATTTATACAAGGAAGGATCCGCAAGAGGGAAATAATCCTCATTATTGCTTTTTTTCTTTTCCAATTGCACTTCACTGATTCCTGAGTACCTGAGTAGGATGTAACCACTGTCATCCGCAGGATATAAGCCGACTGTTTTACCTTTTCCCTTATCATCTAGGTTTTGTTCGACTATTTGAACATATTTAACCAATTCAAAATCCCGTGTTAAATCATAAATTCCAATAGTCAGGGAATTATCAAATGTAAGGCGAAGTAATTTCTGATCGTCATCCAGAAAAAATACCTGTGTCAAGTCAAACTCTTTGTCTTCTGGATTGAAAGGGCTAAAGGAACCAAAATCGATTGGAAGCTTCCAAGTCAAAGATCCGTCAGAAGGATCAAAAACCTCCAGCAAATTTCCAGAAGATAGGGTGGGTTCCACTTCCTCTATAGGGATTTTAAAATTTGAATAAAAAGAGGGCAAAACCTGAGGATATGTTGCATCATTGAGAAAAAAATAAGGGGTTTTGGTTTTAGGCCCCCCATAGAAAACTACATTAAAAAAAGAGCTGAATCTCCAACGCTTATTTACTTCCCATTTTTCATTATACCATAACAATTCATTCGAACTTTGAAGGAAATAACCACCTTCTTTTTCGTTGAATGCACCGGAAAGTAAATTGCTGTTGTATTCGTTTGGCCCTTCACCCGTTCTTTCTATTTCCTGGTTGATTTCCCCTTTGCTATCAATTATTATAAAACTTTTGGTAATGGCATCATAAGCCAAAAAAATACTCTTTTCTAAATGATAGTCTAGGATCCTAAACCGGGTATCCCTTACAATGACAATTTCGTCAATTTTATGCAATTCTGGTTTGGGGATTTGAGATTGGATACCATTTTCTTTACAAGAGAAAAATATGGCTGCCATCAGTACAATAAAAAATGAATAATCAACTCTTCTTGAAATGTATATCATAATCATGATTTTATTTTTAAAAATGGCAAAACTTCTTTCTACTTGGCATTTTGGTATTCTCTTTTTTTAAAAGAAAATAGGGATTAGTTTCAAACCTGAACTAATCCCATATTTATCATGAACATCCAGTCGCAACACAACCAGTTGCTCCTCCATGACCAGAGCATTCAAGAGAAGCATCATTTGCATTTGGACATGGGCCTGATCCTGTGGTTTGTGTTCCATCTCCACATGTAGTTGTATGGGTACAATCTCTAGCTCCCCTTATTGTTTTCATCTGACTTCTTCCCAAAACTTCATTAGAAGTAAGGCTAAGCGTTTCTAAATTAAACTTTTTCATTCTTTTTAAATTTTATTGAAAATTAGAATCTCCGGACATTAGGGTCACCCGAAGCCTGTGACCATTCATCGCGATTGAATATTTTTATCCTTTTGGAT
>NZ_REBN01000110.1 GCF_007692705.1 Mongoliibacter sp. | reverse complement strand
CAACCCAGACTGGAGCTTGCGGAAGTCTGGGATAGCAAACATCCATTGCTCCATGAGGCCTGAAAGGCCGATCTTTATAAAAAATCAACTTTCTAAACTGAAACAGGACCTGCCAGGCCTTCTCACTCAACCATCAAGATCTCAAAAAACTGAATCGCGAGTTTCTACTCCCCAATGATAAAGCCCAAAGGGCTGACCCATGACAACCCAGACTGGAGCTTGCGGAAGTCTGGGATAGCAAACATCCAATGGTCCATGAGGCCTGAAAGGCCGATCTTTTAATCCCAAACATAACGTTCATCATAATCAATTTGATACTCTTTTAAAAAGAGCCTGAATTCATCCTGAAAACTCATTTTCTGGTGATGTATATCTTGATTTTGAATGTAAGCTTTGACTATTTCCAATTTTGATTGGCTTACTGAGAATGCCCCATAACCGTTTTGCCATTCAAAATTTTTAACACCCTGTTTTTTCATCCAACTTGAACTTGAAGTTTTAATTTTCTGAACATACTTTGAAATCGTAATCGTTCTAGGCAATTCAAACAACATATGTATATGATCGGGGTTGGCATAAATTTCATGGACGTATGATTTTAGGTTGGAAGAAACTCCCGTTATGTAAGCTTGAAGTTCCCTACGGATTTGTTCTGGAATATTTTTTTCTCTCTTCTTTGTAGAGAATATCAGATGTATATAAACTCCTGCAAGAGATTGTGACATAAGAAGAAATTGTCTGGTTCATCTATCTAAATTAAAAAAACAGGATATATTAATAATTCTTTACTAAATATTATCCGATTAAGTTTGAGATCGGTCCTTCAGACCTCACAAAATCAATCACAAACGTAAACCTAGGACTTTGTCCTAGGCTGTCACAGTACGGCCTTTCAGGCCTTCTTACCACAACCATCAATACCTCAAAAAACCGAATCGCGCGTTTCTACTCCCCAATGATAAAGCCCAAAGGGCTGACCCATGGCAACCCAGACTGGAGCTTGCGGAAGTCTGGGATAGCAAACATCCATTGCTCAATGAGGCCTGAAAGGCCGATCTTTGATTTAAATCATCCTCACCCTAAAACTCTACCACTCCTTCAGGAAATACACAGGCATCCAAAGCCACATCATGGGATTCCGCTGCTATGCTATCCACTGGGGCAAAAAAACTCAATCCTAACTTGTACACCTGATCATCCAACTCTTCGAAAAACCTATCATAATACCCTTTGCCATACCCCAGCCTATGACCTTGGCGGTCTACAGCCAAAAGCGGCACTATTACCAACTGTATTTCCTTAGGTGAAACTACCTTTTGCTCTGTTGGTAATGGAATCCCGAGGTAATCTTCTACAATCTTCACTCCTCCCGAAATATCAAGCGTCAATAATTTCTCACCAGACACTAAAGAAGTATACAGGGTATACCCTTTTTTATTTAAAGATTCATAGAGGGAGAAGGTATCTACCTCTTTATTTTTTTGAATAGGTAAATAAATGTGCACATGTTTCCATTCAGGATGCTCCTTCAAAAAGTCTAAGATGTGCGCTACAATCAATGCTGACATCCTGCCGGCTTCTTCCAAAGCCAGTTTTTTTCTTTTTTGTTTATACGCTTCCCTAAGCTCTTGTTTATTCATTTTCAATTCTCAAGATCATGTAATCAAAATCCAATGGATCAAACAAGTCAAAAAGCTTCTCCACGAAATCCCTGTCCTCCAAATAAAATTTCATGAAGTTTTCTACCCTCTCCTGAGGAGATCCTCCCGGATACATGTATTCCTGGAGTTCTTCCCGCTGTCGGATAGTAGTAGAGAGTCTTTTTTCTTCAGCCTTTCTTACCTTATCTGCCATTTGGTCCAGAATCTTTTGGGCACGTACCTCTGCTGCAGCAAAGGCATTTCCTAGGCTCTTTTCAAGATGGACCACTTTATTGGCTGTATCGGAAAAAAGTTTGCCCAATAACTCTTTTTCTTCGGTCAAACTGATATCTGTTTCCGCATTTTCTTTGACAAACCTTTTTTTCCATGTCAGCAAATCTTCAAAAAGCTCCTTGTCAGAAAGTTTAAGCTTACTTGCTTTTCGCTGTCCGTATTTATTCATCACAAAAGCAAAATTTCGCGGCATAATGGCCGGCAGGGGAACTTGATATTGGTCGAATACTGATTTCAACTGCAACCAATAAGCTACTTCTGCCGGACCGCCCAAATAAGCGATGTTTGGTAAAATCATTTCTTGGTACAAGGGTCTCAAAACCACATTGGGACTAAATCGCTCAGGATGGGAATTAATTTCCTCTTCCATGTCTTCTTCAGTAAACGAAATATCTGAATTCAACACCTTATATATAGGGCCTATTTTTTCAATCCTCTCGCGAAGCCCATCTTTCATGTAGAAAAAATTAATCTCTCTTGGAAAAACCTGACTTTTATAACCCAGATTTTCTAGTTTCTTTGTCTGCGTTTCACAAAGCATGTTAGCCTGATGATTGAATACATCATCTTTGATCACTTCTTTGAAACAGGCTTTCAGCTCAGGTAATTTACCATCCACAACTAAAAGCCCTTTGTCTCCAAAAAGCGAATGCACATATTTTCTAACCGCTTCTGAAAGGGTTTTTGAGCCCAAATATGCTGTTTGGAAAACATCAGGTGCAAAATACTGTACTGATTTAAAAAACTCCCTGAAACTCTTATCCAACTCAAGGTCTCCAACAGCACCTTTTTGTTGTGTATGCCATTGGTATTTCTCCCCGTCCAATTTGAAATAATTAATCTCATCAAAGTCATGATCTTCGGTAGCCATCCAATACACCGGAATGAAATGTTGGTCGGGAAATGATCGGTTGAGCTTTTCAGCCAGATTGATGGTGGATACAATCTTATAAATAAAATAGAGCGGTCCAGTAAAAAGGTTCAGCTGATGTCCTGTAGTAACCGTGAATGTATTTTCTTTTTCTAATTTCTGAATCTGCAAGTTAGTGGATTCAGTCTGCTCAATTTCTGCATATTGGTTTTTCAAAGAATCTACAAGTACCCTTCTGATTGATGGAGAAAAGTTTTTCTCTTTGATCAATTCGGGAAAATTTTCCAAGTCTGGAAATTGATTGTAAAAAGGTCTGAGCTCAGTTTTTTTTCCTAGATAATCCAAAAAAAGTGGAGAAAACTGTCCGGTACACGCTGGTTCAACAGTGCTTTTGTTCATGGAATCGAGGGGTAAATGTTAATTTTCAAGGTACAAAGGTTTCTAACTATCCAACAAATGATAAAGTTCGCAATTTAATCCTATTTACAAGAGTGGTCAAAGCGGGATGGTGAATAGTGAGTGGATCATCGTCAAATTGAAATTTAATTACATTTCAAGTATATCCACTTTCTTACAGATATTTTATAATCAACATCCGAAAGATAGAGGAAATCAAAATGTAAGCATACTTCCGGCATTGGTCATCCTAGTCTGATTAAGACAGGAGTCATCCTTACATCCTTACATAAAAGTATAGGAAAATGTCTCCTACCATTATTGCAGATAATCCTGTTACATATTTTCAAAAATTATGTAATTCCTTCCATCATATTCCATTTACATTTGATGATAAGAAAAAGGTTCAAAGCCCAAAATATTCAATATTAGTTTTCTTAAAGGTGTAAAGATGCAGAAAGAAATCCCCATATCCGGAATGAGTTGCTCTGCTTGTGCAGTTGCGGTGGAGAAAACCTTGACATCTGCCCAAGGAGTAAAAGCAGCCCGTGTGAATTATGCCAATCATACTGCCCAGTTGGAGTGGGATGAGGATATTGTCCCGCTAGAGTCACTCAAAAAACAAGTACAAGAGACCGGTTATGACCTCATCCTTGAGGACATGGCAGAAGAGGACTTGGAAGAAATTCAGGTAAAAGCTTACAAAACGCTCAAGAAAAAAACACTCTATGCCGGTATCCTGGCATTCCCAGTATTTGTGATAGGGATGTTTTGGATGGATATGCCATATGCTGATCCTATCATGTGGGCGTTAACAACACCTGTTTTATTTGTATTTGGAAGGCAATTTTATACGCAGGCCTTTAAGTTGGCAAAAAAACTCCAATCCAATATGGACACGCTGGTGGCCCTTAGTACAGGTATCGCCTATTTATACAGTACCTTCAACACCTTTTTCCCTCAATTTTTACTGGAAAGAGGCCTTGAACCACATGTGTATTTCGAAGCTGCTGCTGTTATTGTATTTTTTATACTTTTAGGCAAAACTTTAGAATCAGGTGCAAAAGCCGGCACCGGTGCTGCATTGAAAAAATTGATGGGGCTCCAAGAAAAGGAGGTTTTGATATTGGTAGAAGATAAGCCTATTGCTAAAGCTACACATGAAGCCCAAAAAGGCGAATTGATGTTGATCAAACCAGGACAGAAAATCCCATTGGATGGAATTGTCATAGAGGGCGATTCTTATGTCAATGAAAGCATGCTTTCGGGTGAGCCTATTCCAGTGCTGAAAAGTAAAGACAGTCAGGTTTTTGCCGGCACAATCAACCAAAAAGGAAGTCTGAAAGTATTCATCGAAAAGGAATCGGGTGATACCCTTTTATCTCAAATTATCGAAAGGGTAAAAAAGGCACAGGGTTCCAAAGCTCCTATCCAGAAACTGGTTGATCAGGTTTCTGCTATTTTCGTACCTGTGGTGTTGGGAATTTCAATCGTGGCATTTCTGGTCTGGGGTTTTAGCGGTGTAGAAGAAGCTTGGCTGAGAGGAATGTTGGCTATGATCACCGTTTTGGTGATTGCCTGCCCATGCGCTTTGGGTTTGGCTACACCCACAGCCATCATGGCAGCCATGGGTAAAGGTGCTGAAATGGGCATTCTTATCAAAGACGCAGAGAGCCTTGAAAAAGGAAAAAAGATCGATACCCTGGTATTAGATAAAACAGGAACAATTACCGAAGGAAAGCCTAAAGTAACTGATGTAATCAAAACAGATTCATGGCAAACTGGAGATGGAGAGGCTTTGGCTGCGCTGGAGTCCAGAAGTGAGCATCCATTGGCCAGGGCGGTGGTTGAGTATTTTGATCTACTGGAAAAAGCTCCTGTTGTTCAAAATTTCCAAAGCCAAACAGGAAAAGGCGTCAGTGCAGAAGTTGAAGGAAAGTTATTCCAGATTGGAAATATGAAATTCCTGGAGGCCTCGGGTGTGACTATTCCCAATCAATACGTTGAAAAGGCTGAGGCTTTTCTCAAAGAAGGAGCTATAGTGGTCTTTGCATCCAAAGACAAAGATCTTATTGCTATCCTTAAAATTGCCGATCCTCTCAAAACCACTTCAAAAGAGGCCATCAAAAAATTGAAGGCGTTGGAGATAGAATTGCATATGCTGACAGGAGATCAAGAACTTACTGCTGCATGGGTAGCGAAAGAGGTAGGCATAGAACATTTTCAAT
This sequence comes from Mongoliibacter sp., assembly GCF_007692705.1. GTDB lineage: Bacteria > Bacteroidota > Bacteroidia > Cytophagales > Cyclobacteriaceae > Mongoliibacter. The sequence continues at coordinate 13,840 of NZ_REBN01000110.1, read as the reverse complement.
CTGAAGCCCTTCCTCAAGGGAAGGCGGACTATATACTTTCCTTACAGTCCGCAGGAAAAACGGTAGCCATGGTTGGTGACGGCATCAATGATTCAGAAGCTTTGACTTTGGCCGACCTGAGTATAGCCATGGGAGAAGGTACGGATATAGCGATGGATGTGGCGGAGATTACATTGGTGAAATCTGATCTTACACAGATTCCGAAGGCCCTATCTCTTACAAGGAAAACAGTAAAGATAATCCGCCAAAATCTCTTCTGGGCATTTATTTACAATGTAATGGGTATACCCATTGCTGCTGGAATTCTTTACCCCATTTCAGGGTTTCTATTGAATCCTATGCTCGCTGGTGCTGCTATGGCACTGTCTTCGGTCTCCGTGGTAACGAATAGTTTGAGGCTGAGAAGGTAGGAGGTGAAACTTACGATTTTGGATTTACTACGAACAATTAAGTCGGAAAACTGTATAGGAGGCCAACTGGAAATAGGGAATTGTCAAGCATAAAAAATTGATAAACAAATTTTAATAATATGAAAAAATTCAAAACCAATGTTAAATGCGGTGCATGCGTAGCCGCTATAACACCTGAAATGAATAAACTTGAAAAGGCGGATTGGAAAGTGGACCTTACGCATCCGGATAGGGTCATGACAGTAGATGGAGACATTTCTACTAAAGATATTGTCGAAGCAATGGAAAAGTCAGGATATAAAGCAGAGCAGATTTGAGCAAAGAAATCTATCCAAATAGCTTTATTTTCTTAGATTTGCCCAAAACTAATAATGATCAACTACCAAAAATTTGTACTGGACAATGGCCTAGAGGTGTTGGTTCATGAAGACCACAGCAGCAAAATAGCGGTAGTCAACATGCTCTACAAGGTAGGATCCAGGAATGAAATTCCCGGCAAAACAGGGCTGGCTCATTACTTTGAACACCTGATGTTTGGCAGTTCCAAAAATGTACCTGTTTTCGATGCTGCTTTGGAGAAGGTAGGCGGTTCTTGCAACGCCTTCACAAATACGGATATCACCAATTATTACATCACCTTACCTGCTGTCAATCTGGAAACAGCCTTCTGGCTCGAATCTGACCGCATGTTTCAATTGAATCTCAGTGAAAAAACAATTGAAACCCAAAGAAAAGTGGTGATAGAAGAGTTCAAACAAAGGTATCTCAATCAACCTTATGGAGATGTTTTTCACCATGTTCGGGATTTGGCTTTTGATACCCACCCCTACAGATGGCCAACGATAGGTAAAAATATTGAGGACATTGTAAATTACAGAAAAGATGATGTGGAAGAGTTTTACCTCAGCCATTACAGTCCTGACAATGCCGTGATGGTTGTAGCAGGAGGGGTCAAAACAGAGGAAGTGAAAGTCTTGGTTGAAAAGTGGTTTGGTGAAATTCCTTCCAGCCAAATGCCTAAGAAATCAATCCCGCAGGAATTACCTCAATCAGCAAAAAAAATAAAGACTGTGTTGGCAGATGTACCTACAGATGCCTTGTATAAAGTATATCATGTGCCAGCTAGGCTCCAGGAAGGATACTTGGAGTCCGACCTGATTACTGACATCATTGGTTTTGGGCGGTCCTCACTCTTGGAGCAACGCTTGGTTAAAAACGGGCGCATTTTCGCTTCTGTCGGTGCTTACATTTTTGGGACTGTAGATCCAGGATTGATGGTCTTTTCAGGGAAAATGGAAAAAGGCCAAAGTGCTGAAAATGCTGAAAAAGCACTTGATTTACTGGTAGCGGAATTTTTACAATCAGAGGTTGAGGAGCCTATATTGACCAAAGTAAAGAATCAGGCGGAAGCCATGAAGACCTACGAATCCGTTCAATTATTGAATAGGGCAATGAGCTTGGCTTACTATGCTCATTTGGGAAATCCAGATCTTTATCAAACAGAATACGAAAGGAAAACAAAAATCCCGTCAGTAAAGATAATGGACTGGGCAAAAGAAATCCTAAGGGAAGAAAATGCTTCAGTGCTTTATTACAAGTCAAAAGGAAAGTAAATGAAATATACTTTAAGAAATAAGCCTGTGGCGAAATATGGTGGAAATATGCTTCGCGAAATATAAAAAAGGAAATATAGTGGAAACCGTAGTGTAACAGAGGTCCCGAGAACAAACCGACTCGGGGTAAATTGAAAAAGGAAATATAGTGGAAATATGCTTCGCGAAATAGGATAGAAATATTTCAACCTTATTTCAACCGTATTTCTATAATATTTCTATTGTATTTCAACCGTATTTCCAGCGTATTTCTACAGTATTTTAATCAACCTTATAATTATAAAAATGACAAATTTTAGGATAGGTTTTGGCTACGATGTGCATCAACTCAGAGAAGGCTATGACTTTTGGTTGGGCGGCATCAAGCTCGAGCATGAAAAGGGCGCTGTAGGGCATTCCGATGCGGACGTACTTATCCACGTGATCTGCGACGCACTCCTAGGTGCTGCGGATTTACGGGATATTGGTTATCATTTTTCAGATAAAGATCCAAAGTACAAGGGTATAGACAGTAAAATACTGCTCAAGGAAGTCATGCAGCTCATCCGGGGAAAAGGATATGAAGTAGGTAATATAGACAGCACGGTGTGTTTGGAAATTCCCAAACTCAATCCACACATTCATTCTATCAAAGAATGTCTTGCTGAAGTCATGCAGGTAGACAAAGGAAATATATCTGTAAAGGCAACAACCACAGAGAGGCTCGGTTTTGTAGGAAGAGAAGAAGGAGTATCGGCCTATTGTGTGGTTTTAATTTATAAAGTATAAAATGGGAAAGGAAGTAAAAATCATTACCACAGAAGATGGCTCTCATTCACTTTTTTTGCCTGAATTGAATGAAACCTACCACTCTTTTCATGGAGCTTACAGAGAATCTGTTCACGTATTCATGTTATATGGCTTGGAGGCATGGTACACCAAAAACCCCGACCGTTTTCCGATCAGGATTTTTGAAGTGGGTTTTGGCACAGGATTGAATGCATGGCTCAGCTTGGTTTGGGCGGAACAATATAAGGTTCCAGTCCTATACCACAGCATCGAGCCCTTTCCGCTGGAAAAAGATATCTACAGTCAGCTGAATTATACGGAAGTGGACCATACCATTTACCATTATGCACCATATTTTCAGCAACTCCATGAAGCAACATGGGGAGAAGGTGTGATCATGTCTGAGTATTTCAACATGAAAAAGGATATCATTACCCTGGAAGATGCAACACTGTATTCCTCTGATATAGTCTTTTTTGATGCTTTTGCTCCCAATAAGCAACCTGAGTTATGGACAAAGGAAATACTTGAAAAAGTGACTGAAACCATGAATCCGGGAGCAGTTTTCACCACTTACTGCGCCAAGGGACAGGTGAAAAGAGATTTAAGCGATTTAGGATTAGAGGTAGAAACCCTTCCTGGACCTCCGGGAAAAAAAGAAATGACAAGAGGCTGGAGGAAAGGGTGATAAAAATTGATTATTAAGAGTTCCTTCATCGTTGCTGGTATTCTTCTTAATTCTTTTCTTGGGAGGATACTTATGGATACTGTGTTGATAACAAGAAATATGATTATTCGCTCCTTTGCCAATAATCTGAAGTTCTAGTATTACTATTTGCATTGGACCAGTATCAAGAAATAATTTGTGCACCGTGCCGGATCTAATATAAATTAGTATCGATTGATTCAAAGACTGGGCCTTTATTTCCTTATTGACATCATCCGGAATATGCATAAAAAAGCGGTTCGGCCTCTTTTCCTAAACCCTCACTCTTTCAATCTATTCCGCCAGGCAAAAGCCAACATAGGCAACTGTTGATAACTGTTTACACCCGCCTTTACACCCTGGGTTTTTAGAAAAATATCATTTGATTTTCTACTCAGCTCCAAATTGATAGGTTTGATGGCTTGCTGGGCTTTTTGAATAGAAAGCAGGTCATTACGGATTCCTGCAGGCAAAGTCTTATAAAAATGACCATATAGCTCTTTGGACATGCGGTATAGGTCATTCATCTGATAGCGCAGCAATCTCAGTTGGCCTGAATACTGTAAGAGCGCATCATCAGAATTGGAACAAATGACCCAAGCGATAAAATTGGCTTCACCCTCATCAGTGACACCATAGCTATGTGCCATTTCGTGAGCCACTGTAAATGGTTTTTCCAAAGGGTGCAAGGTCGGATCAATATAGCTCTCTCCGGTAAAAGGAAAATAAATACCCAGAATTCCCATCTTTCGCATAAAACCTGCAGGATAAAACTGCTTTGTACGGGGCTCTCCTGTGAAATTCAATCCGAGCAGATAAAGATTTTCCCTCATATTGGATCTCACTAATTTTTCCAGTTTTGGATAATCTATAGTTTCCTCTATGGCCAAAGTATCCTCAGTAAGGTTAAACCTCAACTGATTGGTAATATTTCTGGTCAATTCCAGTTCTTGTATCAATTGAGTCTCATTGAGCGGTACAGGTTTCAGTTCCAGTTGTTGAAAAATAGGGATCCTTTGATAATTAAATCCCCAGAGGATCAAAAACAAAAAGACCAGTGCACCCAGACCATTGAAAAGTGATCGGATGCTGAACCCCAATTTGTCTACCCAGCCTTGGGTCTTTACGAGGCGGTAAATAAAATAAATGAATACTGCGATTACAGTGGCAACAAAAATATAAACTGTAGCAAATGGCAACTGTGACACGGTTTTGTCAATAACATTCCTGATACCGGGGAAAAAAGATCGGGAATATATTTCCTCGGTTTTCTCGGGATATTTAACAGCAAAATGCCTGACCAGCAAGCTGATCAGGCCCAAAATCGTCCAAGTCCAGTTACCTTTTAGCACCGTATCAAACCCCTTCTGCCTGCACTTCTTTTACTTCATTAGGAAGCATTCTGGTCAGGAGATTTTGGATTCCAGCTTTGAGTGTAACCGTACTTGAAGGGCAACCGGAGCAACTCCCCTGAAGTAATACTTTTACGATCCCATCATTGAAACTATGAAATACTATAGCTCCACCGTCCTGCTCAACAGCCGGTCTGATGTACTCATCCAAAATGCCTTTAATCTTTTTGACAGTTTCCGAATCATTTTCATCAAACAAGGGATCCTTATCAAAAGTAGCCTGAACTGCAGGCTTTCCTGTTTCCAGATAAGTTTTGATGTGGTTTCTGATAAAATCCTGTAATTCTATCCAATCCAGCTCAGGTTTTTTAGTTACAGTCACAAAATTGGATGCAATAAACACCCTTTCTACCGCAGCAAAATTAAAAAGTTCTTTTGCCAAGGGTGAATTATCCGTGCTGGATGCATCTGGATAATCAAAACTGATTCCATCATCTGCCAACATAAAATTCACGACAAACTTCAGTGAATTAGGATTAGGGTTGGCTTCAAGGTAGATATGTACAGGTCTTTTTTGCGCTTGTAACATGATTGTTCTTTAATTCTTTAAGTTATGACATTAATACTGATATCAGGCCGGAATAGTTCCTTTTACCTTCACTTTTACCAATTGGCTTTTCTAATACGGAAGAGGTAGGTCAAAGTGAACTCAAGCGTCGTGATATTCATGTCAAAAATCCTATCCTGAGACTCCTGATCTCCAAATTCATAGGAAAAACGACCGTCAACAGCCAGTGTATTTTTCCCGAACAATTTGGAAATCCCCGCTCCCAGAGAAAGTCCATACATCAGCCTTTTGGGATTATCTCCTGGTTGCCCATATGTGGGCAACTCTACCACATCTACTTCAAACTCCCGAGTTACATCCCTTGCATTCAAAAGGTAACCAAGATGTGGCCCTAACTTGATATGAAATCTACCAGACCTCCCGAAATAAAAATTAGACAACAAAGGCATTTTCAGGTAATCCATTTCAGTCCTATTGACTAGCATTTGGTCATTCTCCTGGTTGTATCCCAAGGTGATATATTGCAATTCAAATTGTACTCCGGCATTCTTTTGCCCAAAATGTTCAATGACAAAAGAATAAGTCTGAGCAGTAATCCCATCTGAAAACTCAACGGGTCTACCAAGCTGATACCTATAACTGACAGAAGAAATAGATGCTCCCCCCCGGAAACCAACACTTGTCTGAGCCTTAGAAATAAGCGGAAATACACTCAGTAAAACCAATAAAATACAGATGTACCTGATACGCATGCTCAAAATTAAGCATACTTTGGAATTATCCGCTTTTCTCCTGACCAATGCCTGATTTTATTTATTGATCGGATGAAACAGGAATTAAAAAAGTTCCTCTGACAGGGTTTCCATTTGTATCCAAACCCTCAACCACAAGGTATTTGGGGCTGGAAGTATCATTGGTATAAAACTCAACACTTGCTTTCCCTGTACTGCTTTCGGTAACCATATAAGGGTTCCAATACAAAGTAACCCTTTCATCTTTATCGGGTACTTCTTCTGCCGTAGCATAATCAAAAGGCACATAATTGCTTGGCATCCCAAAACCTTCTATCAGCATGTTGCTCATTCCGGGAGAGTCAGATGAAAACAAAGGTGCCTGATTTATCCCCCTCTTTAAGTATATGGCAATAATGCCATTTCTTCCCAGGTCACCCATCATAGAACTCATTCTACTGACTACTTCTATTCTATCTATATCGTTGGGGTTGACAGTGGCTATATTGTTCGCTGCCAATACTCCCGCGCCGGAAGGCATAGCAGAACCATCAATCATCACCAAAGGCTCCATGGATAGGTTGGAAGAGGCTGCACCTCCCCTTATCCTGATTTCCTGTGTAACGGTCACCGACATTCCGGGCACTTGTGCTTTAAGACTCATCAGCAGATCCATCACTGTACCATTCCGATTGAGGTTTTCGCTTTTGACCACATGATCTGCACGACCATATATGGCTAGGGGACCAGTAGATTCTTTTTGCGATTCTACTTCTATTTCTTCCAACTGAACCAACTCCTCCTCGACTGAATAATCAAAAATGGAGGTGCTTGTTTGACTGATATTCGGCATGGTTAGATGTGAGGGAACAAAGAAAGGAGGATTAAGCTTTTCTACCAGTTCAAATTTGCCATAGCCTTTACCTTTCTTGTCCAAAGCCATAAATGCAAAATCCATTGGACCGTAAAATTCCATTTCTTCCAATTGGAAACTCCCATCTTTATCGGATTCCAAGTCAAAAGTGCCTTCATAATTATTTAAAAAAACCGTAAATGGTGCACTGACCCCCTTGCCCTTATCATTCACAAACTTTCCTTCAACGGTCCAGGCTGATTCCAAAGGATAGGTGAATTTCTCAGGTGTTATATGATCTGGCACATTGACAAATTCTATCCCGTTCAAGGCAGTTACATTTTCGGGATAAGGTGTGGCATAATATGTATCTCTAACGGAAGCAGATAAATTGGCAGAAACAGGCCTGCCTTCTGAATCCTTTATTTCAAAATCTACCTTTACTTTTTCTCTTTGAGCATATAGCTCTTTGTCGGCTTCAAAGAGTACTTGTATTTCCCCCTGGTTCTCGTTTGGCATTTCTGTGGACAAAACCCTATCGTAAGGGCTTATTACCGGTAGGGTTTTGACAAAGTATGAATCAGGCCCATAGTTTCTATTCCAATTGGTATAAGCTCTAATATAATATTCATGCTGTTTTAGGCTATCCGGAAGGTAAAATTCACCTACAGCCATCCCATTTTCCACTTTATATTTCTTCTTTAAAATCACATCCCGATCTGCTGAAATCAATTCCACGTGAAGGATTTTACTCAGCTCCCTTCTGAAATCCGGATTGGCGTACCTGAAATATGCTTTAAAAAAAACAGGTTCCCCCTGATAGTAATATGCCCTATCCGTATGCAAGTATACTTTTTCCTGCAAACTTCCCGCATCTTTGACCATCTGTCTTTGGAGCCTGTCTGAGAGGTTTGGCTTGTAGTCAAAAGGAAGCATGCTACTGACTTTTCTCTTATCCATATCTCCTGAAAAAGTCACATCCTTTTCATTGAGCACCATACCATTGGCATTGACATAAACGTAGTTGCCATTGACTTCGAGCCATGATATTGGATAGGGAGCATCTCTGTAGGTGTTTACATTTGAAAAACCCTTTTCATAGTGAATCTCAATTCTTCCTTTTAGGAAAATCTTATACTCTCCTGGGCGCTTCCCCGGCTGAACCAGGTTATCCGGTTTATATTCCACTACAGAATTCCCAAGCTCATTGGCAAACACATCTGACCTCAAGTTTCGGCTTTCAGAACCTCCTGCCTTATCCCCATAAAGGAAAAAACCTTCTTGATTGTGCTGATTTTCAATCATTGCCCTGAACATATTTGCAGGGGATTTAAGATAGGTATCGAGCCTGTTTCTTTCCCAATTAGACCTTGTTTTAGGATCTGGGCTCTGCATTTCTTCAAACCTAGTGGCACCAGCGATGATGTGGAACTGAGACGTATATTGGAATTGCTTAAGGTCGAAAGTAAGTTTATAACCTAAGGCCGAATTTTCGATTTCTATTGGCTGAATTGCCTCAGCACGAAAGTTGTTATTAGAATTGTCCTCAGGAAAATCAATTACCCAAGCGTTGAGGATTTCCGACTGGGCTGCCAAATCGTCGTTGCCAAGAAAATAATTTTTAAACTTTCTCAGTTCCCGCTCCCATGACCTGTCTCTTTTGGATTTGATTTCCACATCGCTGAGCTCCTGGTCAAAAGAAACCAGAGCTATATTAATGGTAAGTTGCGCACCTGACTTTACCGAAGCGGTTTTTTGTACCGCCTCGTAGCCCATAAAAGAAAAGCCCAAGTCAAATTCCCCCGCTGGCACATCATTTAAAATGTAGTTTCCATCAAAGTCAGTAGTGGTAGAAATGGTTGAGTTGTTGATAAATACATTACAAAACGGCAATGGTTCTCCGGATTGTGCGTCTGTCACATTTCCAGAAATTGAGCCCGTTTGGGCAAATGACAATTGAATAAGAAAAAATGAAGCGAGCAAAAAGAAAAACTGTCTCATAAGTTTAAACTAATGGTTACGGAAATATAAATACTGATTTCTTAAACTCCTAGGAGGTATACTTTATTTTTAGAAAAAAAGTTGAATGCAAAAAAATAAGCCAGGATATCCCGGCTTATTTTTACTTTTTATTTTTTTTTCCGTCTTTAATATCCTCAATATCTTCCCGGTCTTTCAGCTTTTTGTCCTCCACATTCTTATTGAGAAACTCATTGAGTTTATCAATAGAAAAGGAGCTGGAGATTTCCCCAAAAGTATTGATGTTCATTTTAAAACCATCAAGGTCTTTATGAACTTTTGGACTCTCTTCTTTTTTTGGTTTTTTAGCCATGGCTAAGTATGTTAAATATTTACCTTAAGGTTGTTCAAAGCGTAATCCAGTCTTTTCACTAGTTCGTCTTTACCAAGAATACTAAATACTGCCATCAAATCAGGCCCTGCGCCTACTCCAGTAACGGCAAGTCTTACAGCTTGCATTACTTTCCCTAGCTTGATGCCATTGTCTTCAGCAGCTGCTTCCAATAAAGATTTGGCAGATTCCGGATTCAATTCCCCAGGAAAGTCTACCAACTTTTCTTTATATGTACCTAACACAGCAAGTGCGTCATTGTTCCATCTTTTAGCAAGCACAGCTTCATCAAATGAATCTGGCGCAACTAACATAAACTTCCCTTCCTTCCAAAGATCAGAGGGAAAGGTAGCTCTTTCTTTCATCACCTGAACAATCTGAGTTGCCTTTGAAAACTCTATTTGAATTCCTTCCAATTGCAGATCATCCATCAGGTATTGAGCAAGCTCCTCATCTGACTTAGCCCTGAGGTATTGCTCATTGTACCACTTGGCTTTGTTGATATCAAACTTGGTTCCTGACTTCCCTATTCGTTCTACGGAAAATGCATCAATGAGTTCCTCTAGGGAAAAAAGCTCTCTATGGTCTCCGGGATTCCAACCCAGGAATGCCAGAAAATTCAAAAACGCATCTGGCAGGTAACCTTGCTCCCTGAAACCCATTGCGGTATCACCTGAAGTGGGATCTATCCAATCCATAGGAAAAACAGGAAATCCATGTTTATCTGCATCTCTTTTGGAGAGCTTGCCATTTCCGTCAGGCTTGAGCAAAAGGGGTAAATGTGCAAACTGAGGCATAGTATCTTCCCAACCAAAATACCTGTACAACAATACGTGCAAAGGTGCTGAAGGAAGCCATTCCTCTCCCCTAATTACGTGTGTGATACCCATCAAATGATCATCTACAATATTGGCTAAATGGTAGGTTGGCATTCCATCCGATTTCATCAAGACCTTATCATCCAAAGTAGATGAGTGTACCATGACCCATCCCCTAATGAGGTCATTGAGTCTGACTTCTTCTTTTCGGGGAATTTTGACACGGATGACATAAGGTTCTCCGGATTCCAGTCTCGCTTTTACCTCATCTTCCGGAAGGGTAAGTGAGTTTTTCATTTGAGTTCTGGTTATAGAGTTGTATTGTGGCGATACAACCCTCGCAGCCGTCAATCTTTGCCTCATGGCTTCCAATTCCTCTGAAGTATCAAATGCATAATAGGCGTGGCCCTTTTCCACCAAATCCATGGCATATTGCATGTACATTGGTTTTCTTTCAGACTGTCTATAAGGCCCAACTGAACCTGGATTCCAAGGGCTCTCATCTGGAGCTATCCCCAACCAATCCAGCGCTTCTTTGATATATTCTTCAGCACCTGGCACAAACCGGGTCTGATCCGTATCTTCTATTCTAAGTAAAAATCTCCCCTTGTTTTTTCTGGCAAAAAGGTAATTGTAAAGTGCGGTTCTCACACCTCCTATATGTAGGGCGCCTGTGGGTGAAGGAGCAAATCTTACACGTACTTCTCTATTCATATTGCTTTATTTCTTTCTATGTCAATAACAAAAACAAATTGTTTCTGTTGCTTTATCATACAAAATCGAGGGGCAAAGATAAGGAATTTTGAACACTTGAGAAGGTGGATGAAGAATAAACCCATGTTGAATGTTAATATTGAATATAGCAGGAAGAATATTCATAAAAAAAAGGGAACCCGTTACTGAGTTCCCTTTTCTTTGCAAAGACAAAGTTTTATTTCCTATGTCTGATTTTCTCCTTGATTTTGGCTGCCTTACCTTGACGGCCTCTCAAGTAGTACAATCTTGCTCTTCTTACCTTACCTTCTCTCAACAATTCGATTTTTTCGATTGAAGGAGAAAGAAGTGGGAAAATTCTTTCCACACCAATTCCATTGGATATTTTCCTTACAGTGAAAGTTTCACCATTGGAGTTAGGGTTTTTCCTTTGGATAACTGTTCCTTGGAACTGCTGGATACGCTCTTTGTTACCTTCCGTAATTCTTACGTGTACATTGATAGTATCTCCAGCCTTGAAAGAAGGGAACTTAGATCTAGCCTCGCTATACTCCTCTTCTACAAATTTAATTAGATCGCTCATAGCTTTATATTTTTTGTGATTGGCTATTGCCCTTCACATGTTGAATAAATTCAATTTTCAATTGCTTACTTTATCGCCTTTCAGGAATTATCGCCTTGCAACAAATCAGGTCTTCTTTCCTTGGTACGGCGAACCGATGCTTCAAATCTCCAAGCTTCAATTTTTGCTTGATGCCCTGACATCAATACTTCCGGTACTGTCATGCCCTCATACTCTGAAGGCCTAGTGTATACCGGAGGGGCCAAAAGCCCATCCTGGAAGGAATCAGTCAATGCAGATGTTTCGTCATTGAGAACGCCAGGGATAAGTCGGATGACTGCATCTGCCACGATAGCGGCTGCAAGTTCTCCTCCTGACAAAACATAGTCTCCTACGCTAATTTCCCGGGTGATGAATTTTTCTCTGACTCTTTCATCCACACCTTTATAATGCCCACAGAGGATGATAATATTTTTCTTGAGAGAAAGCTCGTTTGCCATATTTTGGATAAAAGTCTTTCCATCAGGACTCATATAAATCACCTCATCATAGTCCCTTTCGCTTTTCAGTGCCTGAATGCACTTTGCGATGGGTTCAATCATCATGACCATTCCAGCGCCGCCTCCAAAAGCATAATCATCAACTTGCTTTTTTTTGCCGCCGGCATAATCTCTCAGATTGTGTATCCTTACCATTGCAATCCCCTTATCTTCAGCTCTCTTTAAAATAGAGTGGGAAAAAGGCCCTTCCAATAATCCGGGTACAACTGTGATGATATCTATTCGCATCAATCTTCCAGGTATATGTCAAGTAATCCCTCGGGCAATTGGCAGTAAACTTTTTTAGCTGCCTTGTCGACTTTCTGGACAATTCCATCCTGAATGGGTATCAGAACTTCTTTGCCTTTATGGTCAACGCCCAACAAATCCTGAGTTTCTAAATCATAGATGACTTTGACTTCTCCGATTTGTTCTTGATTTTGATCAAGCACTTCAAAACCTATCAGTTCATGGTAGTAATATTGATCATCTCCAAGTGTCTCCAATTCGCTAAGTGGAAGATAAAGTGCCGAGCCAACCAAGGCTGAGACCTTTTCCACTGTATCGTACTCTTCAAACTTTGCCAAAACTTTGTTTGCATGCTGCAATACAAAGTGTTCGATAAAGAAAGGGATCAATCTTGATTTCTGTTCTACGAAAACATGCTTGATGTCTTCATAATCTTCAGGATAATCCACGTCTAAAACGACGCTTACTTCACCATGCAATCCATGAACTTTAGCTATGTAGCCCAATTGAAAACAATTGTCTTTGTTCATGGGGGATTGAGTTATTAAGCTTTATTTTCTTCTCCTTCAGCAGATGCTTCTGGGGCATCTCCTTCAGTAGGAGTCTCTGCTTCCGGGGAAGCTTCCGCTTTTGGAGCAGCTTCGGCCTCTTTAGCAGCGGCTTCAGCATCAGCCGCAGCTTTAGCTTCGTCTTCTCTTGCTTTGATAGCGTCAAGTCTGGCTTGGTTTTTCGCAGTCTCAGCATCCAATGCTGCCTGACGTGCGTCAGCTTTAGCTTTCGTAAGCTTATCTACCTTACCGGTGATAGCTTCCTCTTTGCTTGCTTTCCAAGCTTCAAATTTTTCATCAGCTTGCTCCTGCGTAATTGCACCTTTCAATACACCGATTTGAAGGTGTTTTTTCAACAACACACCCCTGTAAGAAAGCATCGCTTTTACAGTATCTGTTGGCTGCGCACCATTCAACAACCATTTAAGAGCACGCTCATTGTTGATGTTGATTGCTGCAGGGTCAGTGTTGGGATTATAAGTCCCGATTTTCTCGATAAAGCGTCCATCCCGTGGAGCTCTAGCATCAGCTACTACTACGTCATAGATGGCCATTCTTTTTCTGCCTCTACGCGCTAATCTGATTTTTACTGCCATATTAAATTGATATTTAGTGAATTGATGGATCCCGTCCATCGTGATTTTTGGACTGCAAAGATATGGCTTTATTCATGAAATGCACAAATGCCTTTAAATATATTTGCTTGAATGGGAGATATTGCTTTAAATTGCGTCCCGAAATGAGATATTAGAAGCGAGAAGCGAGAGTCTTGGTTCTTGGCTCTCATGTCTCACTGTCTCAAAAAATGGCCTCGTAGTTCAATGCCCGCCCGTACCGACTGGTACAGTCGGGCGGGGATAGAATAGAAGTTTCTTAAACTTTAGACTGCTTGTTTATAATAGTCTTTGAGAAAAGAGTTGGAAAAATTGCTTGATTTACGTTTAAATAAATACTTATTAAGTAGATTAAAAATTACTGAAATAGAAATGGCCTCGTAGTTCAATGGATAGAATAGAAGTTTCCTAAACTTTAGATACAGGTTCGATTCCTGTCGAGGCT
>NZ_REBN01000046.1 GCF_007692705.1 Mongoliibacter sp. | reverse complement strand
CCCTTTGCCTCTTAGCGTCTTTGCGTGAACCGTTTTACCACGAAGGCACTAAGAAAGCTTCACTTTGCCATGCCTTATGGAATTAGACATCTGAATCCTCTGCGATTCTTGGCCTCTTAGCGTCTTTGCGTGAACCCTCTCTCACTTTAAATTCAGCGAAAATTGCTCAGATCCGTTTTGATAGAAAATTCTTCCTGAAAGCCTCAGCAACTCAATTTCCATCTCTTTGATATTGTACAAAGCCGTAATCAATCTGTCTTGAGCAGTCAGTAAGTTCACCTGAGCATCTCTAAACTGCAGGTAATCCGCAATCCCCAATCTAAACCTTTCCAAAGCAATATCGGCACTTTCAGTCGCTACCTGATAGTTTGCGTATTCTATATCTAACAGTTCTATATTCGTTTGGTAAATATTGTATGCCCTTTGTATGTCTGAAACCAATTGGATCTCCATTTGAGACACTGCAATTTCTGCATTTAATCTTTGGACCTTGGCATTTTGGATCCTTCTATTTAGCGCAAAACCATTAAAAATATTTATCCCAGCGGTAAAGCCATAATTGAAACCTACATTTTGATTGAAAAGCGCAAATCCCGCTTCAGCCACTGTTGTAGCATTATTGTATGAACCTATTAAATTAATGAAAGGTAACCTAGCTGCCTGAGTTTCTCTCAAAGTTAAATAAGCAACATTTTCGTTTCTTTGGGTAACCAAAAACTGCTTGTTGTTCATGTAGGCATTCTCTACAAGGTTTTCTAGAGACAAATTGTTTTCCACCACAATGGTATCATTTACCTCTAATTTAGTATCAGGAGACAGGGCGAGAAACTCATTGAGGTTAATTCGAGAGTTTTTTATGGCAAGCTGTTGATTGACTAAAAGTGACCTATCTGCATTGTAATCCACCTGTGCTGTCAGGAAATCTCTTTTTCCAGCTCCCCCTAACTCATACCTTGCCTTGGCAATATCAAGTCTGGATTGAGAAAGTTCAAGGGTTGTTTCCAATACCTTTTGCCTCTGAATCTCCAATACCAGTCGATAATAAGCAGTAGCTATGCCCGCAACTGTATTCTCAACCATCACTTTGGCTTCCAGTTCACTGACTTCTGCCAATTTACCCATGATTTTTATGGTGTAAATGGCTTCAGGCCTTAAACCATAACCTGCGATAATCGAATAATTTTCATTGTCAGACTTTGCATTATTTATTGTAGTGATTTCGGTTTGATTCACAAATTGCTGGTTTGCATCAACAATTGTATATGTCCTCAAAAAAGTCGCATCTATTACTGGAAATAGCAAGCTACCTCTTGTAATCTGCGCTTCCTTTTCAGCGATCAATTGATCATTGGAGGCAATCTTAACACCAAAATTTCTATCCAAACCTAACAAAATAGCTTTTTCCAGGTCAATATCTTCAGAATCCTGTGCCAAAATAAATTGCTGACCAAACAGTAATAAGGCCAGTAAACAAATTAGTTTTTTCATTGTGCTCTTGCTAATCTTCCTTTTTTAGAAGTTAAGAATGTATATACAGCAGGTATTACAAATAAAGTCAGAATGGTAGCAAATGCCAAGCCTCCGATTACCGCAACACCCATAGGAACCCTACTCTCTGCACCAGCGCCAAGTGCAAGTGCAATTGGAAGTATACCTAGGATTGTGGATAAACTGGTCATCAAAATAGGTCTAAACCTGGCTGCAGCAGCTCCTACAATTGCCTCATGTATACTCAGACCTTGGGCTTTCCTTTGATTGGCAAACTCCACTATCAAAATACCATTTTTGGTCACCAAGCCAATGAGCATGATAATCCCAATCTGTGAGAAAATATTCAAGGTAAAATCAAATAGCCACAAGGAAAACAAAGCACCAAATAAAGCCAGTGGAACAGTAAACATAATGGTCAATGGATCCAGGAAGCTTTCAAATTGTGCTGATAAAACCAAGTAGATCAAGATCAGCGCAAAAAGGAATGCGAAAATCAAAGAATTAGAACTGTCTCTGAATTCTTTGGACAAACCCGCCAAATCTGTACTAAATGATTCATCCAAGACTTCAGCCGCTATTCTATCCATTTCGTCCAAGCCTGAACCAATGGTATAGCCAGGAGCAAGTGAAGCAGATACAGTCGCACTTACAAATCTATTGAACCTGTATAGCTGAGGAGGTGTGCTTTTCTCCCGGATAGTTACCAAGTTATCTAACTGGATCAATTGTCCGTTTTCTGCTCTTACATACAGCATCCTGAGATTGATGGGCTCATTTCTATCTTCCAGCTGCATTTCACCGATAACCTCATATTGCTTACCGTTCATGATGAAATATCCAAACCTTTGACCGGAATATGAAAGCTGCAAAGTCCTTGCAATCTCCTGAACAGAGACTCCTATATTTCTGGCTTTTTCCCTATCAATTTCAACTTCTATTTCGGGTTTGGTAAACTTCAGGTTGATATCGGCAAAACTCAATACTTCACTACTATTGGCTTTTTCCATAAATTCGGGAATCACCTCTTTCAGCTTCTCTATGGTAGGAGCCTGAATGACATACTGCACCGGTAAACCGGCTCTTCTATCACCTATGGATGGAGGTTGTGTGGCAAAAGCACGGACTGAGGTATAGTTTCTCAATAAACCCTGTACCTGATCAAATATTTCCTGCTGGGTTCTGTTTCTTTCGGAACCATCTTTCAAGATTAGTCTCAAAAATCCAGAGTTGGTACTTGCGGTTCCAAATCCAGGTGAAGTCACTGTGATGATACCTTCTCTCTCTTCCTCTGGAATTACTTCCATAAAGTCCGCTGTCATCTGATCCAAAACCCTGTCCATGTAACCAAATGTAGCTCCTTCAGGCCCAGTCAGGTTGACCCTCATTTCTCCCCTATCTTCTATTGGTGACAACTCCGTCGGGATAATGTTAAAAAATTGATATATCCCAAAGCCCATTAATGCAATTATCACAAATGCAAACCACCTTACTCCCATAAACATTTCTAAGGCAGCATTATACTTTTCATTCAACCATACAAAAACCGGTTCAGTAAAATTGTAAAATGCATTTTGCTTTTCTCTTCTTTTCAACAACTTTGAACTCAGCATAGGAGTCATGGTCAAGGCCACAAAGGAAGAAATGATCACAGCCCCTGCTACCACAATACCAAACTCCCTGAAAAGTCTGCCTGTCGTTCCCGTCAAGAAAATCACAGGAAGGAATACAGCTGCCAGGGCAACGGTAGTGGCGATTACTGCAAAGAAAATTTCCTCAGCTCCTTTTTCAGCAGCCTTTTCAGGGTTTTCCCCTTTTTCTATTCTAGCGTAAATATTTTCCAAAACCACAATGGCATCATCCACTACCAGACCAATGGAAAGCACTATACCCAGTAATGTTAAAACGTTGATGGAAAAATCCATCACATACATAATGAAAAAGACACCTATCAACGATATGGGAATGGTCAGAACAGGTATAAAAGTGGTTCTCCAATCCCTGAGGAAAAGGAAAATAATGGATACTACCAATAGGAAAGCAATAAGAATAGTTTCCTGAACTTCTGCAATGGAGCTTCTGATAAATTTCGTGGAGTCAAAACCAATTCCAAGCTGAATGTCATCCGGAATATCTTTTTTGATGGTTTCCAGCCTTTTGTAAAACTCATCAATAATTTCGATATTATTAGATCCAGGTAGTGGTACCAAAACCACACCCACCATAGGAATACCATCTCTTTTTAATACCGTTCTTTCATTCAAGGCTGCAAGTTCCGCTCGGCCAATATCCTGAAAACGAACAATATTATTTTGTTCTTCTTTGATGATAAGGTCATTGAATTCTTGGGGAGAATTCAATCTACTTTTGGTCCTTACCGAAAGTTCAATGGTAGAACCTTCAATCCTTCCGGAGGGCAATTCCACATTTTCAGTCTGCACTTTACTCAAAACATCTGTAGGAGTGATGCCATAAGAAGCCATTTTCAGAGGATCAATCCTTAGGCGAATGGCATATTGTTTCTCCCCCCAAATCTGTACTGTACTTACACCTGGAATGGTTTGAAGTCTTTCTTTAAATATATTGTTGGCAACATCTGATAGCTCCAATAAGCTTCTCCTATCGCTTTGCACATTGAGGAAAACGATTGGCTGTGAATCAGCATCAGCTTTGGAAACTACTGGAGGTTCTGTATCTGGAGGTAATCTCCTAACAGCTCCAGAGACCTTATCCCGCACATCATTTGCTGCTGCTTCAAGATCTGCCCCTACATCAAATTCTACGGTAATATTACTCGTACCGTCATTACTTGTGGAAGTTAGTGAGCGGATACCGGCTATACCATTGATGGCTTCTTCAAGTGGTTCTGTGATCTGGGCTTCAATGACATCCGCATTAGCTCCGACGTAAGTAGTCCTTACATTGATAATTGGAGGATCCACGCTGGGAAATTCCCTGACTCCCAGAAGAC
>NZ_REBN01000047.1 GCF_007692705.1 Mongoliibacter sp. | reverse complement strand
ATATGCTGCATTAGAAATTATAGGACCAAGGTGCGCATTGACTTTAGTGTTTGTGGATTCCCATTTTTCTACAAATTCAGGATCAGAATTCATGAATTCACCAACGCTATTTAGGAATTGCTCTGGCTGACTATGGATCGCTTTACTCAAATGCTGGTAGGTGTCTGGAAAATAGCCACCAGGTTGAATATGCCAATGAGGGGCTTTGGATTTTCTCAAAAACAACTTGAGTGCCTTTGATATGATGGATTTGCCAAAAGAGATGATTAGGTCTGGCTTTAGGTTATCGGATATTTGCTCAAAGCCAATAAAATGATCGTGTAAGTTGATGGTATATTCTGACTGAAGATTTGAAATGGTATCTGTGACCACCACCGCTTTTTTGTTTTCAGCCAAATAATTTATGATTTTAACTAGCCCTATATCAGGCTTTTGTTGTCCAGGAACAATCAATATTTTTTTATAATTGGCAAGCCTTACTTGCATTTTTTTCTTTGTTTCCTCAGAAAGAACTGTTTGTGCAGAGACGGTACCTACTTCTAAAACAGGTTTCTCAAAATCATAAAATTCTCCTTCTTTAGGGTAAAATGGTTCCCTTAAAGGAACATTGATGTGTACTGGTCCCTCGGGAAACTGATTAGCAAGCAGAATAGCTTCATTGGTTATTCTATGACTATGCCATATTTTGTCTTTATGGTTGAAGTCATCAGGAAAATCGAAAGAAGCTTTTACATGTTTACCATAAATCTGTGATTGCCTAATGGTTTGTCCATCCCATTGATCTATCCATTCGGGAGGACGGTCGGCAGTTATTATGATTAACGGGATTTGTTGGAAAAAGGCTTCAGCTACCGCAGGAGCATAGTTGTACGCTGCTGACCCGGATGTACATACCAGTACAACAGGCCTTTCTTGCTGCTGTGCCATTCCCAATGCTATAAAAGCAGCAGACCTTTCATCAGAAATGGTTCTTGCGTGAATCTTTGGATGCCTTATAAAAGCAAGAGAAATCGGGGCACAGCGAGAACCGGGTGATAAAATTACGTCAGAAATGCCTTTTTGGACACAAATTGAAACCAGATCTGCCAGAGGTTGTAGGTGCATATTGTCAATTGAGGTACTTTCCTATGATTTCACATTTCATTTCAGTTTCTTCCCATTCCATTTCCGGATCAGAGTCTTCTGTAACACCCGCACCTGCATATAAAATTGCTATTCTATCCATCAACCTTGCTGTGCGTAGATTAACATAGATGGCAGTTACCTCTTCGACATTGACTGGCCCTATAAAGCCTGCAAAAAGTGATCGATCGAATTTTTCATGAACCCGCAAGAATTCAAAAGCTTCTTTTCTGGGCATTCCACATACTGCAGATGTGGGATGTAAGAGGCTCAGCATAACAGAACCCAATTGTGGGAAATTAGTGGCCTTCATATTTACTTTGAAGTCAGATCTCAGGTGCAAAAGGTTACCTGCGAGTACAGTCTTAGGACCGTGTTCATCATATTCACGAAGCCTGATTTTTTTGAAACAATCCACAATATACCTACTTACAAAGGCCTGCTCTTCTATTTCTTTCTGCATCCATGCAGCATTTTTTAAAGGGTTTTCACCTTTTGCTTTTTGGGTGCCGGCCAGTGACATGGTGAAAAACTCATCGCCTTTTGTCTGAATTAAAATTTCCGGTGATGCACCTATCCAGGAGCCTACTTGGGGTATATGGAAAAAATTGACAAATGCATTTGGATAAGAATCAATTAGACTTTTGAATACGGTAATGAGATCAAAATTATCAGTCAAGCTTTTTTTCTTAATTCTGGCAGGAACAATCTTATTCAAACTCCCATTTTCTATTGCCTCAATTCCTTTTATTACCAATTGAAGGAATTCATTTTTGGTACATTCTTCTGATATTTTTGATTCAGGGGCTGCTGCTTCAGGAACAAATGCTTTTCTGATAAGTGAATTGCATTTGTTTCTTGGAAGGACCATGGGAAGGGATTCAATAGCATTTTCCTGTTTCTCCAAAGGAGTTTTAATGTCAATCTTGAGATATGTATCGGCTTCAATAAAAAATCCTTTTTCATCCTCCTGATCTTCAAATGGATGCGCAATAAAGCCTGGGTTTAATTCTTCAAGACCATGAATATCTACCCTTTTGGTTTGCCCTGATTTGTCAATCAATACTTCTAGGTAAGCAGAATGGGGTTTTCTCCAAACAGCCAACTGATAGCCTTTATCCATACTTGATGAAATCAAGCAAGCCAAATAATGTTCAAGGTTTTCAACCTTGTTTTCTACTAAAGTCTGTATCTTCATTTGCGATCAATCACTGCCATGGTAATTCTGCTGATGCAGCTCAATTTTCCTTCTTCTGTATATATTTTTATTTCCCATACCTGGGTTTTTTTTCCAAGATGAATTGGTTTGGTTATACCTCTGACAATTCCTTCTTTTACAGCCGCTAAATGGTTTGCATTGATTTCTAAACCTACACAGTATTGCTTTTCTTTGTCTACAGTAAGCGTGGCTGCCACACTGCCTAAGGTTTCCGCCAATACTACATTAGCTCCTCCATGTAACAGGCCAAGGGGTTGTTTGGTTCTGGAATCTACAGGCATTGTTGCCTCTAGGTAATCTTCTCCAATAGCTGTAAACTTAATGTCAAGAAAATCAGTCATGGTATTTTTACCCCAGTCATTTATTGTTTCTAGGCTAAGCTTTTTTGAGAATATCATGGAATCCGGGATAAAAGTTTTTTCTTTGAAGTATCAAACAAAAATAAGTAAAGTTGGTAACTAAAAAAATCTACTTAATCAGGCACGGTCAAACAGATTATAATCTCAAAGGTGTGGTACAGGGAAGTGGTATAGATGCGCCTCTCAACCAAAATGGGCGAAATCAGGCAAAGACATTTTTTGAAGCTTACAAGGATATTTCTTTTGAAAAAGTCTTTTATACGGGGCTTCAGCGGACAAGACAATCAGTAGAAGGTTTTATTGAAAAAGGACTGCCGCATGAAGCAGTGCCTGATCTCAACGAAATCAGCTGGGGTAGATATGAAGGACTTCCCATGACTCCGGAACAAAATGGATATTACCAAAATATGCTTAAGCGCTGGTCTTCAGGAGATTTGGAATATGCTATTGAAGGTGGTGAAAGCCCGATAATTGTAGCCAAAAGGTTAAGCAGAGGGATAAAGCATGTGCTCAATCAGCCGGAAAAACAAATTTTGGTTTGTATGCATGGAAGGGCAATGCGGGTATTATTGAGCGTGCTGTTGGGATATGACCTAAGGTATATGGATGTTTTTAAACACAGAAATTTGGGCTTATACTTACTTCATCAACATCAATCTGGGTCATTTAGGCTAGAAAAATATAATTGTGGAGAACATTTCAATTTGCAGAAATAGTCTTACCAAGTTTATTTTTTGCTTTTGTTTTCTGTGATTTGTCTTCATAGGAAGCTATTAAGCTTTCATAAAGGGCCTTTGACTGATCTAGATCGATGATTTGAAAAGCCACGTCCTGCAAGGATACGATTCTGTCACGGTTGAGTCTGACAAACATATCACCCAACTGACATTCGTCGATATTGCCATATGGGACCTTCACGAGTATAGCTGCATCTGAATTTCCGGTATAGGCTTTAGTCTTGAAAAGCGTCATCAAACTTAGTTCGATGTATTCTGTACTTGTTTTTAGTTCTTTCAGCTCTGATTTATCAAAAAGAATCAGGAATGACTTTTCCCCTGGATCTTTCGCAAAACCCAATTGAATAAAAAATAAGAGCATTATGGTTGTTAATACCGTTTTCATATCTGCAAACTATAGAATTATAACGGGTTAAACAATACATGGTTTAAAATCCCAAGATTGTTTGGCAAAACAAAAAAGGAGCTTATTGCTCCTTTTCATTTGTATTGTCATCCTCAGCTTCATATTCAATTAATTCTGCTTCTTCTGAGTGTTCTTGTTGAGCTTCATTTGATGATCTGGCTTCTTCTCTTCTTTCCTGATCGGCTTTTACTTCACTAAGAGGTTTTAGGTTAGATGGTGGAGGAGGTAGCAACTCTTCGTCTTCGTGTTCATAGGGGAAAACCTCAACGATAGGGCTTTCTACAATATCAGGTACCCTGAAAGTTACCAGCATATTACTAAGGCTCTCATGAATCCTGTCATAAGCTTCTTTGACATCATGAGCGGTTACTAACATGTATTGGGTTACCTTTTTCTCTTTACCACTATCAGCATCTGCCACCACATAGGTGATCTTACATTTATGCCAAATATCGATATCATCAAAGGGGAAAACATCTACAAAATTACTCTTGCTGATATTGGTTACCTGAAAGTCTCCTCTAATGGTAGAACCTAACATATCATAAATCCTTGCTTCAGCTTCTGTAAATGACACAGCATCTACCAAGTATTGTTCAGACACATTTTCGAGCAATCCCTGCTCATTTTCTTTGGCGTATTTCA
>NZ_REBN01000048.1 GCF_007692705.1 Mongoliibacter sp. | reverse complement strand
ATCTAAGAAATCCGGATAGTCTTTGACTACCTTAATAGATGAGAAACTTTTCCTTACGGTTTGATTCTGGATAGCCAAGGCAGTATATGTTTTTAGTGAAAATTATTTATGGAAAGCGACAATTTTCGCTTAGAATAGTGCAATTTTAATTCTGTGCACAAACAGGAAAAGACCTGACTATACAGTCAGGTCTAAACGTTTAACCTTACCTTAATTGGAAAGGCTAAACAAATTACTTAAGCTCTACTTCAGCACCAGCTTCTTCAAGAGACTTCTTCAACGCTTCAGCCTCGTCTTTAGCGATACCTTCTTTTACAGCTTTAGGAGCGCTGTCAACTAGTTCTTTAGCTTCTTTCAAACCAAGACCAGTTAATTCTTTAACAAGCTTAACTACAGCAAGCTTTGCGCCTCCTGGAGCTTTTAAGATTACATCAAAGGTAGATTTCTCTTCTTCAGCAGCGCCATCAGCACCACCAGCACCACCAGCAACAGCTACCGCAGCAGCAGCAGCAGGCTCAATGCCATACTCGTCCTTCAATATATCAGCCAATTCTTTTACTTCTTTTACAGTCAAGTTTACTAACTGATCAGCAAGTTGTTTAAGATCTGCCATTGTATTACTATTTAGATTGTTGTTTTTTTACTTAATGATTTGATTATGATTCTTTTTCAGAAAGAGTCTTCACGAGTCCCGCCAAAGTATTTTGTCCACTCTGAAGAGCAGAAATAAGATTTTTGGCTGGTGATTGAAGAAGCATGATAACGTCTCCAATAAGTTCTTGCTTCGATTTCAAGCTAGAGAGCATCTCTAACTGACTTTCACCCAAAAATACATCTGAGTCTATGGAAGCACCCTTGAAAACAGGTCTTGTTTCTTTTTTCCCTTGTTTCTTTCTGAAGTCCAAAAGAACTTTAGCAGGTAAATTACCTACTTCTTTTGAAAATATGATTCCTGAAAAACCTTTCAATGCATTTGAGGAAAGTTCCTCAAAATCACCATCAAGATTTTCCAATGCTTTTTTGATCAATGTGTTTTTGTACACTTTGTACTCAACACCCTTCTCAAAGCAAGTTCTTCTGAAGGCATTTACCTGCGCGACATTGAAACCCGATGCATCTGTTATATAGAAATAAGGGTTTTCTCTGAATTTCTCGGTAAGACCTTCGATTATTTCTAATTTTTCTTCTCTAGTCATGATTAAATTCCTTGAATACTTCCTTTATCTATTTTGATGCCAGGAGACATAGTACTTGACAAGTGTATGCTCTTGAAATAAGTTCCTTTAGAAGAGACAGGCTTCAGCTTTGAAATCGTATTTAGAAGTTCCTGTGCATTGTCCTGAATTTTATCAGGGCCAAAAGACACTCTTCCAATACTAGCATGAATAATACCGAACTTATCTACTTTAAAGTCGATTTTACCTGCTTTTACTTCTTTTACTGCTTTACCTACTTCTAAGGTAACCGTTCCGGATTTCGGATTCGGCATAAGACCTCTAGGTCCCAATACCCTACCCAATCTACCTACTTTAGCCATAACGTTAGGCATTGTGATGATGACATCGATGTCAGTCCATCCACCTTCGATCTTGGTAATGTAGTCATCCAGACCTACATAATCTGCACCAGCTTCTCTAGCTTCTTCTTCCTTGTCAGGAGTACAAAGTACAAGTACTTTGACCTCTCTACCTGTTCCGTGTGGTAATGCTACCACACCTCTTACCATTTGATCAGCTTTCCTTGGATCAACACCCAGACGGATGTCTAAATCTACAGAAGCGTCAAAGTTGGCATTGGTAATATCCTTTACAATGGAAGAAGCGTCCTCTAGGGAGTACTGCTGGCTTGGGTCGTACTTAGAAAGAGCTTCTTTTTGCTTTTTTGTTAACTTAGCCATAGTGTTTTTAAATTAATCCTCCCAGGGGGCTTTACCAGAAACAGTGATACCCATACTTCTAGCAGTACCTGCAATCATTTTCATGGCAGATTCTACTTTGAAAGCGTTTAAGTCAGGCATTTTCACCTCAGCAATCTCCTTTACTTGATCCCAAGTAACTGATCCTACTTTTTTCCTGTTTGGTTCCGCTGAGCCACTTTTGATTTTCGCTGCCTCTATCAGCAAATTCGCTGCTGGAGGAGTTTTTACTACGAATTCAAAAGATTTGTCAGAGAAAACAGTAATCAAAACAGGTAATACCTGACCCATTTTATCTTGGGTACGGGCATTAAACTGCTTACAGAACTCCATGATGTTCAAACCCTTGGAACCAAGGGCTGGACCTACTGGAGGTGATGGATTTGCCTGGCCACCTTTCACCTGTAATTTCACATAACCAGTGATTTCCTTAGCCATTTCCTAGTCTTGTTTTTCTACTTGTATAAAGTTTAATTCTACAGGGGTATTTCGACCGAAGATCTTGACCATAACATTCAATTTCTTCTTGTCTTCAAACACCTCTTCTATTGTTCCCGAGAAACCACTGAAAGGACCATCCATTACTTTTATGGTCTCTCCAACTATATATGGCGTATCTGTTTTCTCTGCAAACTCATCAATCTCCTCAACACGACCTAAGATCCTGTTGATTTCTGACTGACGTAATGGCTCAGGGGTTTTGGAAGCCCCCCCTTGGTTTGACCCTAAGAAACCGATAACTCCCGGGATACTCGTAATTACATGATTGGTTTCACCATGTGATAGGTCGGCATTAATCAAAACATATCCTGGAAAGAAATTTCTTTCCCGCACACGCTTTTTACCGTTACGCATTTCGTAAACTTTTTCGGAAGGTATCAAAACCTCAGGAATATAATCCTCAAGCTTTTGTCGGAGAATTTCGTTATCCAAGTAAGTCTTGGCCTTTTTCTCCTGACCTGCTACCACCCTAAGTACATACCACTTATGTTCAGCCATCAGTAATTTCTATTCAGATTAGAATAAGTCGTAGAACCATTTCATTAAATTCTCGAATCCCAAATCAATGAGTCCTATAACCAATGCAAAAATGATAGATGCTACTATCACCAATACAGCACTGTTTTGCAAAAATGAATAAGAAGGCCAAGTGACCTTGTTCTTCATTTCGTCTATGGATTCTACAACAAAATTTTTAATATTCATGGTCTACTATGATTTTGCACGGGCAGAGAGATTCGAACTCCCATCAACGGTTTTGGAGACCGCTATTCTACCATTGAACTATGCCCGTAGAATATTTGGTTCCCCAAAAGGGAACGCAAAAGTAGTTACAAATGGAACAAGAAACAAATGCGATCCCGAAAAATAATTCAGGATCGCATTTGATATTATAATCAATTTTGAATTTTAGTCTAGAATTTCAGTTACTTGACCAGCACCTACTGTTCTACCACCTTCTCTGATAGCAAAACGTAGACCTTTTTCCAAAGCAACAGCGTTCAACAAATTCACTTCGATTGTAACGTTATCACCTGGCATAACCATTTCAACGTTCTCTGGAAGTTTGATCTCTCCAGTCACATCTGTAGTTCTCAAGTAGAACTGTGGACGGTACTTGTTGAAGAATGGAGTATGACGTCCACCTTCTTCTTTTGAAAGAACGTAAACTTCCGCTTTGAAGTGAGCATGAGGAGTAACAGATCCTGGCTTACAGATAATCATACCTCTCTTAATTTGAGACTTTTCAATACCTCTTAGCAACAGACCTACGTTATCACCTGCTTCACCTCTATCAAGGATCTTACGAAACATCTCAACACCAGTCACAGTAGACTTAAGGCCTTGAGCTCCCATACCGATAATATCAACAGGGTCTCCAGAGTTGATTACACCTCTTTCAATTCTACCAGTTGCAACAGTACCACGTCCAGTAATGGAGAATACGTCTTCTACAGGCATCAAGAAATCTTTGTCAACCAAACGCTCAGGAATTGGAATGAAATCATCAACCGCAGTCATCAATTCCATTACAGTGTCAACCCACTTCTCTTCTCCGTTCAATGCACCAAGTGCTGAACCTGAGATCACAGGGATGTTGTCACCGTCAAACTCATAGAATGAAAGCAATTCTCTTACTTCCATTTCTACCAATTCAAGAAGCTCAGGGTCATCGACCATGTCAACTTTGTTCAAAAATACTACTAGTGCAGGTACACCTACCTGACGTGCAAGAAGGATGTGCTCTCTAGTTTGAGGCATTGGTCCATCAGTTGCAGCTACTACAAGGATAGCGCCATCCATCTGGGCAGCACCAGTTACCATGTTCTTCACGTAATCCGCGTGACCAGGACAATCTACGTGAGCGTAGTGTCTCTTTTCAGTTTGGTATTCTACGTGAGAAGTGTTAATGGTAATACCTCTCTCTTTTTCTTCAGGAGCGTTGTCAATTGAAGAAAAATCTCTTAATTCAGAAAGACCTTTTTTCGCCAAAACTGTGGTAATGGCAGCAGTCAAAGTTGTCTTTCCATGGTCTACGTGACCAATCGTACCGATATTAACGTGCGGTTTGGAACGGTCAAAGGTTG
>NZ_REBN01000151.1 GCF_007692705.1 Mongoliibacter sp. | reverse complement strand
TCTTAGCTTCTTGTTCTTCCGGAGAGTCCAATAAAGGAGATCAGCTTTATGCTGCCGGGAACTATGAAGAAGCCATCAACGCATACAATGCTTATTTGGTAAACAGACCTAAAAATGTACAGGCTTTGTACAATAGAGGTCGCTCACATGAAGAATTAGGGGAGTTTGATAAAGCAGAAAGAGATTTTCTGGCTGCTTTGACTCATGATGCTAAGAATACTCAAGTGTTGTTAAGCCTTTCGAATATTTATCAAAAACAGAAAAAGCATACCAGTGCTTTACTGTATGCTGAATATGCGGTAGAAGTAGCTGGGGCACCTGCCATGGCATATTTCATGAAAGCCAGGGCATTACATCAGCTGGGAAATACTGAGGAAGCTTACAAGGAGTATAGTACAGCTATTAAAATGGATAAGAATTTTGGGCAGGCCTATTACTATAGAGGTTTACTGAAATTTGCCACAGATAGGGTTAAATCCGGTTGTGATGATATGAGAGCGGCAATCAAACTTAATTTTGAAGATGCCCGAGAAGCTATGTCTAGGTATTGTGAATAATCAGAATATGTTAAAATCAGAAAAGAGGCCTTGAGCCTCTTTTTTTGTATCCAGTCCTTGCGAAACCTGAATTATATCGGGATACTTTCCATTTTTTTTAAGTTGAATGTGCTACCTGTGGTGATTTGGAAATATAGTCGTGAGGAAGATGTTTTAAAAGTTCCTTTTTGAATTTATGGTAATCTACTGTTATTGTATGTCTTGGCGTATCGATTTGCTTGTAGTGTGGATTGGTAACTTCAAGCTGGCAGAGTTTTTTGATATTTTCAGGTCTTTTCCATTTTCCGGCAAGCTCAAGAGCCATAATTTTTGACTGTAATTCAGCCCCAGGCCATATGCAACCTAATGGCTGAAACATACCTATAAAATAGAGGTTTTCTATTTCAGGATGGAACATCTTCAAATATAAGGGAACTGGACCTGAACTGTAGTCAATAAGTTCTTTGCTAAAGAAAGGGTGGGAGAGGTAATAGCCTGTACATGCTATAATGGCATCATATTCTTCCTCCAGTCCATCTTCGAAAATGACTTTTTTTCCCTCAAGTATTTTAATATCCAGCCTTGGTTTGACCTTTCCATGCCTGATTTTATACAGTAACTCATCATTGATAGTCGGGTGAATTTCTCCAAATTTTGTTTCCACCTCCCGCAATCCGTAAAGTCTGTTTTTGCCTACTAGAATATTCAATAGAACATCAAAGAAAAAACTCCTGATTTTAAGTGGTATCCAAGCACTTTTTTCTCCAATTTTATCGGATGGTTGACCAAAGAAGAATTTAGGGATAATCCTGTACCCTCTGCGCCATGAAATGGCCGTATGGGCACTGACCCTGCTCGTTTCTACAGCTACATCGCAGGCAGAATTTCCACCTCCGATAACCAATACTTTTTTGTTCCGAAATGGCTCAGCTTTTTTGAAAGAATGGGAATGAATAAACTCCCCTGAAAATTTGCCTGGATATTCTGGCCATCTTGGGTGCCAATGATGTCCATTACAGACAACCAAGTGTGAAAAAGTATGCCTTTCTTCTATTCCTGCTTTTTCTGTGATTATTTCCCAGAATCCATCACTATCCTTTTTACATTTTTTGACTAAGGTGCTAAACTCTATGTGATCATATAGTCCAAAATGTACCGCATAGGCTTGAAAATACCTTCTTAACTCCTCATGAGAAGGGTAATCAGCTGTTTCTGGATCAAAATCATCAAAGGTGAAATCCTCATATTGTGAAAGGGTCTTAGAGCTAATGATATGGGTGGTTTCAAAAACACTTGAATGGGATTCATCTTCACTGTAAATCCAGTTGCCTCCAACATCATTATTGCGATCAAAAACGACTGCATTTAATCCTTGATCAAGAATATTTTTCAAGGCAGTGATACCTGAAGGACCAGCACCTATAATTGCTATTTTAATGTCTTTATGCATATTTTTCAATCAATTCTTCAGCCATTTCTTTTGTCCCTGTAGATGCCGGAGCCACAATTTTTCTCAGGTTCCCAGTACTGGCTATCTGAGGGATATCTACATCAATGATATATTTTGGAATACCAGAAGGTGCATATTGAATCAAACCCGCTGCTGGATAAACCAAAAGTGAAGTACCGATAACTGCAAAAATATCAGCTTCTGAGGCAACTTCTATGGCCGGTTCTATCATGGGAACCATTTCGCCAAACCAAACGATAAATGGTCTCAATTGACTCCCTTTTTCACATTTATCGCCTAATTTGATTTCCCATCCTTCTATATCATAAACCAATCCAGGATCTACTGTACTTTGGGATTTAAACAGTTCACCATGCAAATGAATGACATTGCTGGAGCCAGCCTTTTCATGTAGGTTATCTACATTTTGGGTAATGATTGTGACGTCAAAATATTTTTCCAGCCTCACCAATTCTTTGTGGCCTTCATTGGGCATCACTGTAAGTGCCTGCTTTCTCCTTTTATTGTAAAAGTCAAGCACCAATTCTCTGTTTTTTCTCCATCCTTCAGGTGAAGCGACCTCCATTATATCATGACCTTCCCAAAGCCCTCCACTATCCCTAAAAGTGCTAATACCACTCTCCGCTGAGATCCCAGCACCAGACAATACTACAAGTTTTTTCATTTTTGACTTTCCTCGATAACCTCTTTTTCCATTTTCTTTTTGATGAATTGACCGCCACCAATGGCACCGATAACCAATACCAGATAGGGTACTAACATTTGAATATAATTGAACTGACTTAGGTCCTTAACCATAGCAAAGGCAAAGGCGGCCAACCAAGATACCATAGAAACTCCACCTACTGAAAATGCAACTCTCTTCAGGTTTTGATCTTCTTCAATGTCCTCTTCCACCAATGAAAGCTTTTCTATAGCAGGCATCATATAGAAGTTAAGAAATACACCATTGATACTTAAAATCAGAACAGCTGTCATTTTCATGAGGAATCTTGGGTTACTATTGTAGGCTTGCATATCCGTCAGGTATATGGCAACGCCAGTAACCATTAGAAGTACCAAACCAAGTATTATCAGTTGTGAGATAAGGTGCATTATGACAGCTTCAGATGAATTGATTTTGAAATTTCTAAGAAAATGGAAAATCAATATATCTAAAATCAAAGTGCCACCCAGCCCTAGAATCATTCCTAAAAGATGAAAAGTCAATATATACTCTAATGCCTCAGCCATTTTTAAGACAGGATGAGTCATGAAATGGTAGACAATAGCGGCGATCCCTACATTTAGTAAGATATATGCGGCTGTAGGCCATTTGAATTCTACTGTCTTGATAAAAGACATACCGAGCTTATATAGAAAAATCAGAAAAGCGCAAGAAGAGACCAAGAAATAAGTCAGGTTTAGTTTTTCAGGGTTTCCACCTAAAATCCAATCTAAAATGGAAGCTATGGCCATCAATCCAAAATAAGCAATCACTAATTTTTCATAAGGTACTTTGAGGATATACATTCCTTTGATATGATCCAATGCATCACCTTCTTTGACCTCAGTTCTTTCTCTATTTTTAAACTGAAATGCGGCTAAGGCCAAACCTGAAAGTGAAAGAAAAAAAACTGCTATTATTTGTATGCTCATAGATTTGCTGGTTGTTTGAGACTCAAAATAACGAAATATATCAAAAATAAATAATCGGGAATTTTCAGGTCTTGATCCTTATAAAATTCACTGGAAATAAAAATTGTATATAAAAAAAGCTGTCATTTTACAATGACAGCTTTATGTTATTTCTTCTTTGCGTAGGCTCTACCTTTTTTCTTTACTGGCTGATTTTCAATTATTTCAATTGTTTCATCATAAGTAAGACTTTCAGCCTCTTTATCCTTTGGGATTTTGAAATTGTTCTTACCGAATTTGATATAAGGACCCCATCTGCCATTTAGAATCTGAATTTCCGGATTTTCTTCAAAGGTTTTGATATGCTTTTTTTCATCAGCTTCTCTCTTTTCCTTGATGAGTTGAATGGCTACTTCTTCTGTTATGCTTAGTGGGTCGTGTTCTTTTCCCAAAGAGACAAATTTGCTGTCATGTCTGATGTAAGGCCCAAATCTTCCTAATGCAGCTACAATTTTTTTATCTTCAAATTGACCCACATCTCTTGGTAGTTTGAAGAGTTCTAAAGCATCTTCTAACGTAATATTTTCAATAAACTGACCTTTTTTAAGGCTTGCAAACTGCTTTTCTTCATCTTCTTGATCTCCTATTTGAACCAAAGGTCCAAATTTCCCCAATCGAGCAATAATGGGTTTTCCTGTTTTTGGGTCATTACCCAATTCTCTTGATGTATTAATGTCTGCTCTGGCAACGTTGGCTGTTTCTTCGACACGACTATGGAATTTCCCATAGAAATTGCCTATCATATCCTGCCAGTTTTGGCCTCCATGAGCTATATCATCAAATTCTTTTTCCACATTGGCAGTAAAAGAAAAGTCAATCACGGTAGGGAAATGTTCCACTAGGAAATCGTTGACTACCATGGCAATGTTGGTAGGGAAGAGTTTGTTTTTATCAGCACCTGCTGTTTCTGTCTTTGTCTGCTTGGAAAAACCTCCATCCTTTACTTTCATTTCAATATAATCTCTATCCTTACCATCCCTGGATTCCTTGATAACGTAATTACGTTTTTGGATTGTAGAAATAGTAGGTGCATATGTGGAAGGTCTCCCTATGCCCATTTCTTCCAATTTCTTGACAAGGGATGCTTCTGTATATCTTGGGGAAGGCCTGGAGAAAGTTTCCCTTCCCTTCAACTCTATCAAATCAAGGTTTTGGCCTATTTCCAATGGAGGTAGGAGCCCCTTGCTTTCATTTTCTTCATCGTCGTCCTCATCATCAGTGCTTTCAAGATATACCTTCAAAAAGCCCTCAAATTTAATGACTTCGCCGCTTGCAGAAAGCTTTTCTGGAGTAGTTGAAATCCCGATTGTGACGGAAGTTTTTTCCAGTTGGGCATCTGCCATTTGTGAGGCTATAGCTCTTTTCCAAATCAGTTCATAAAGCCTTTGTTCATTTCTATCTCCTCCTGCTTCATGCTTGGAAAAGTCGGTTGGCCTTATGGCTTCGTGCGCTTCTTGGGCTCCTTCGGATTTTGTAGTAAATTTTCTTGCCTTATGAAAATCAGGACCATATGCATCATTAATTTCATTTTTGGCAGCTGCCATGGCATCATCAGAAAGATTGACACTGTCAGTCCTCATGTAGGTGATTTTACCAGCTTCGTAGAGTTTTTGCGCTACTGACATGGTTTGAGCCACAGAAAAGTAAAGCTTCCTGCTTGCTTCTTGTTGTAAAGTAGATGTTGTAAATGGGGCAGCCGGTGTTTTCTTGCCAGGTTTTGTTTCTAGGTTTTCTATATTAAAATCTGCTTGCAAGCATTTTTTAAGAAACTCTTCTGCGGCTTCCTGACTGTCAAATTTTTTAGGAAGTTCTGCTGACAGCTGCTTACCTTTAACATCAAAAAGTGCTGTAATCCGAAATGATGATTTTGAATTGAATTTTTCAATGTCTCTTTCCCGTTCGACTATTAACCTAACGGCTACT
Source organism: Mongoliibacter sp. (assembly GCF_007692705.1). Classification (GTDB taxonomy): domain Bacteria; phylum Bacteroidota; class Bacteroidia; order Cytophagales; family Cyclobacteriaceae; genus Mongoliibacter. The sequence goes on along the minus strand of NZ_REBN01000151.1, from coordinate 48,169 downwards.
GATTGCACCCTTCCCGCAGAGAGCCCTGTTTTAATTTTTTTCCAAAGAATGGGAGAGAGCTCAAATCCTACCAAACGATCAAGAATACGCCTTGCTTGTTGGGCATTAACCAAGTCCAAATCAATTGTTCTTGGGTTTTCTATAGCTTTTACGATCGCATTTTTGGTGATTTCACGGAATACTATCCTTTTCGTACTTTCATCTTTTAACTTAAGCACCTCTTTGAGGTGCCAAGAAATAGCTTCTCCCTCACGGTCATCATCACTCGCCAGATAAACAGTTTCTGAATCCTTAACCAACCTCTTTAATTCCTTGATTACCTCTTTTTTGTCTGCTGTGACTTCATAGGTAGGATTAAAATTATTTTTAATGTCAATCGCTTTGTCTCCTTTAGGAAGATCTCGGATATGCCCATAACTTGAGGCAACTTTAAAATCCTTACCTAAATATCCTTCTATGGTTTTTGCTTTAGCAGGAGACTCCACAATGACTAAATTCTTTGGCATATGATATCAATTAAAAGATGGGAATGCTCAGGCATTCGATTAAAAGCCTAAAAATAGATGGCATTCTATTCCTTTCCAAATTTTAGGAATTATCCAGTATTCCTTGGCATGATTATTTCAACTATTTTAAAGTATTAATTACTCAATTAACTATGCCCAGTAAGAAGATGTTATATCTCCTCCGTCACGGGGAGGCTGAATTAGGATATGGTCAATGTTCTGATTTTGATAGGAAGTTGACAGACAACGGAATAACCCAACTGAAACGTTTGGGAAGAACTTTGAAAATAAATGCTGAAAATTTTGATCTCGTTCTTAGCAGTAATGCTTTAAGAACCAAAATGACCTGCGAACTTATTGTAGAAAATATTCAGCCAAGAAATATTGTTTTTGAAGAACTTCTTTACGAAGCTCCAACTGAGAGGATCTTGAGTCAAATCAATCATGTAAATAAAGAAGTAGACCATTTACTAATTATAGGACATAACCCCAGTATCAGCAACTTGGTCTCAAATATAACCATAGATCAATTTATAAGCATGCAGCCAGGTATGATGGCTAAAATCGCTTTGGAAGTGGATTCTTGGGAAATGTGTGGGAGAGGGACAGGAACTTTACTTGAAATACTCCAATAGATTTTGCTTGGCCGAGGATTTTATTTCTTTTGTAATTGGTTATACTTGCTAAAAAACTTAGAATTGTTTCTCTTTTTATAACCTGAACTATACTTATCAACCTAAAAATCACAAAACTGATGTCATTAAAACATAAATTAATAGAACAATTTGACCCAAATGGTGTAAGTTCTTTCCCATCTATTTTTGGACTTCCTTTCGATGAAGAAACTGCAGACTTGATCATCATTCCAGTTCCATGGGAAGTAACAGTATCTTATTCATCAGGCACTGCTGATGGTCCTGAGGCTATCCTGAATGCTTCAGCACAAGTAGATTTGTATGAATCTGATATCCATGATGCCTGGAAAATGGGTATTTACATGCTACCAATACCAACAGACTTAGCAGATAGAAGCTCCAGTTTTAGAATCCTAGCTAGAAACTATATCAATTGGTTGGAGTCTGGCTCCCCTGCTGAGGAGTCAGAAAGATTTGCGGCTGTACCTGAAATAATCAATAATGCCAGTAAGGAAATGAATGACTGGGTGTATGAGCAGGCCAGGAAGTACAGAGAAAAAGGCAAACTTGTTGCTTTGGTAGGAGGGGACCACAGTACTCCTCTTGGATTGATCAAGGCACTGGCTGAAGAACATACCAGTTTTGGAATACTTCAGATTGATGCCCATGCAGACCTAAGAAAGGCTTATGAAAATTTTGAATATTCTCATGCTTCAATATCTTATAATGCACTGAAATTGCCTCAAATCAGTAAACTGGTTCAGGTGGGTATTAGGGATTTTTGCCAAGCAGAAGCCATTACAGCTAAGGAAAATAACAGAATCACCACCTTTTATGATAAGGATATCAAAGAAAACCTCTATGAAGGAAAGGCCTGGAAAGTTATTTGTGATGATATTGTGGATCAACTCCCAAATGATGTTTATGTGACAATAGATATAGATGGATTAGATCCTAAACTTTGTCCAAATACAGGTACTCCAGTAGCCGGTGGCTTTGAAATGGAACAAGTTATGTATTTGATGAAGCAGGTAGTGAAATCAGGTAAAAAAATCATTGGTTTTGATCTGGTAGAAGTTGCTCCAGGGCCGGAAGGAGACGAATGGGATGGCAATGTTGGAGCAAGGATTTTGTACAGGATGTCAAATTTACTTGGAGCATCACAAGGTAAACTCAATCTTAAATAGCACTTCAAATTTCAAGAGCTCAGTCCTATAAGTAGTTCTGGGCTCTTTTATTACTTTATTTATATACTATTTATTACGAGTATTTAATGATAAGCATTGGCGAGAGATGTAGAATCAATATTCATATATTTTTTCAGCGATCTTTTGATTGCTCTTTTATCTTCAAACCACAGGTACTGTGTCTTCTGGTATAGAAGTATTTGAATTTTACTTTTTAGTCTCAATGACTATCACAGCATTGTTTTTAAGCATATCAAATTCAGACGTCATTTTTTGAGCCTTTTTATCTTTGAAAATTTCTAAGGATTCAATTTGATCAGGACTTACCAAGTCACTTATGTTTTCTTTGCTAGAGATTACTTTTCCATTGAGAATGAAAATGGGTTCAGCTTTTTTATCAATAGGCGTCAGGTTAAGCTGAGGTTGCTTTGGTTTTGAAGCTCTATATCCTGTAACCACAACTTCATTTTTCATGCCTTCATAACGGTTAGAAGATGGTTCTTCTTTAGCAATAATAAAAGTTATTGGCAAAGTGACCAAGTATTCATCTTTACCCGGATCTACACTCCATGTATGTTTATTGGTTTCAAGAACGCGAATAACCTCATTTTTCAATTCCTCTGAGGGACTTTCAACAACCTCAAAATTCTTCACACTTCCATCTTTACCAAGTTTCAATATGGTCACAACAGTTCCTGATATTGATGCCTCCATTACCTCAGATGGGTATTTCAGGTTTTTTTTTAGATGTAAATTGAATTTTTCAGAAGGGACAGGGTCTGATAATCTGATCTTTTCTGCTGTATTGGAATTTAATAATTTCTGGTTAAGCTGTTTTTCATCCAGTTTGAAACGAATGGGCAATCTCATCCTTACATTGACGGCTTGGCCACGCTGCATGCCAGGTGTCCATTTGGGACTATCTGAAATCAACCTTAAGGCTTCCTCATCTGCTCCATGACCAATGCCTCTAAGGATTTCGGGGTTTACTACTTTTCCATCCTTAGACACTACAAAGGCAACATACACTACTCCTTCTATATTATTGGCTAGAGCAGCTTCTGGGAATTGTAAATTCTGACTTACATAATTTTGCCATCCTTGGATGCCTCCTTTGAATTCAGGAGCATTTTCCACCACATCAAAAATGACTTGTTCGGATTTTACCTTAGGTTCCTCATTCTCAAGTAGGGGAGTGGTATCTTTAAAGAACTTATGGGCATCGCTTTTTTGTCTTTGTTCACTAAATTGAATAAAAACGGTCTGTACCATAGCTACTTTTTCAGCATTTTTGGTAGCAGGTATCCATTTTCCCAGTTCTGAATCCTTAAGCAGATCAAGAACTTGTTGATCAATGCCACCACCCAAGCTTCTGGAAATCATTGGGTTTTCGATCTGACCTTCTGTATTGACTACAAATTCCAACACCAAATTGCCTCCAAGAAGGCCTAAATTATCTTCATTTTCCGGCAATTTCACCTGTTCTCTGATTTTTCTGAACCAGCTTTCCATTCCAATTTCAGGTTTTGCGGATTCGTCTAAGTCATCACTACTTCTCTTTAGATCACCATAGTCTTTGGAAAATACAGAAGAGTTTCTAAGGCTTTCTATCAGTCCCCTAACTTTTATATAGTCTTCGTCTGATTTGATATTGCTGAAAACATACTCTAGCTGTCCGATTTGAGCTTTTAGTTTTTCATCCTCCAAAGTACCTATATGTTCGTAGTGGATAGGAGTATTGATCTTTTTTACTTTGATACCTATCTCAAGAGAGTCCTGCGAAGCAATCAATTTCCTTTTAATCTCTTCAATATTAAAGTTTTGTTGGAGTAAATTTTGCCCAGTTTCGGCTTTCATAGAAATCAGACCCATCAATATCAGAGTCATTGGGATGACCATAAACAATTTTACCCAATTGATTTTTTTTGGATTTTTCAGCATTAATAGCCTCTTAAGTGTGGTAGACCTGATAAAATAATTACCAATAGGTAAGTCCATTCCTTTAAATGCTATTTTCACGATAAGTTTAGCATAACCGTCTTTATTGGCAGAATTTTTTATGACATTTTCATCTGCAAGGTATTCATGGATATCGACAAGCGCTGCCCGCATGAGGTGAATGGCAGGGTTAAACCAAAATAAAATTGTAAGCACCTGATAATAAAGCACATCATATGAATGTCCTTGTTTGATATGTTCTATTTCATGTTTGATTATTTGTTCTTTCTCTTCGGTCTTAAGTTCTTGTGTCTCATCCCAAAACAGTTTGTCGAAAAAAGAAAATATAGGTGTTAGACCAAAAGTAGGTATGAGGTAGTATTTGTGTTGTAAGTTATAACGGGTTTGGTACCAGCCCTTTTCCCTTACCATTCTCAATTGTATAAAATTCCAAAAAAGTCTGAAAAAAAGGAGTAATACTATTATCAAGTATATTAAAAAAAGGTAATCTTTTATTTCCCATAGAAAAGGGAGTTTGGTACTTTCTATAGTTACTTCGGGAAGACCGAATGTAGCAGCAATTTTTTCGGGCGTTTCCTGTGCCGAAAACGCCCGAAATAACTGAGTTTGTTCAAGAGAAATATCAGGCTTATCAAATCCTACTGGAATGCTGATGAGAGGAAAGCTAAGTGCCAAAACAGGTGTCAATAGTATATACACTCGTGTTAAGGAAAATGCTTTTTCATTTCTAAGGAATAAAAAATAGATTCCGAAGAAAAACAGCAAGCAGAAAGTGCTTTGCCAGATATAATCAAGTAAAACAGCCATGGGCTATTTTTTTGTTTCCTCTTTTACTTCATTCATAATTTTCTCTAGTTCCTTGATATCAAGATTTTTATCCTTGGCGAAGAAAGAAGCCAATTTGGAAAAAGAACCACTGAAATATCCAGTAAGAAGGTTTTTAATGGTAAAACTTCTATACTCGTCTTTTGAAACAATGGGGAAGTACTCATGTGACTTACCATAAGCTTTGTGACTGACAAAACCTTTTCTTTCCAATATCCTCACAATAGTGGATACAGTATTGTAAGCCGGTTTAGGCTCTGACATTTTTTCTAGGATATCTTTGACGAAACCTTTCTCGATATCCCACAAGATCTGCATGATCTGCTCTTCTGCTCTTGTTAGTTCTCTCATAATGGTGTTTAAGTTTTTAAATGTTATCGAACTTATGAATTTAGTTTTATAAAAACAAGTAAAGTTTTAAATCTTTCTATTGCCAATTGAAAATCAAATAAAAAACTCTTAGGTGAATTAAAATATAGATAGTTTAATAATAAAAAAAGCCCGGTTTTATCCGGGCTATGCATTTTAGAATTGAAAATTATGTCAGGTAGTTCTTAATTTGATGATACCTGTGGAATGAAGTAATTTGACTATTGGATAGGTTGGGTCAAATTCGTACCACTTAACGGCGAAATTTGCTCTGTTTGGAAGTTTATGATGGTTGTTTTGGAACAGTTCTCCTAGCATGAGTACATCAAGAAGTAGGCTGTTTTTTGATTTGTCATTATTGTCAAAATTTGCATAACCATATTTGTGACCACTCCAATTGACAATAGCCCCATGAACTGGACCCATCATAAAATGAATAGGTAATAAGAAATACATCCACCAGTGTGTACCGGCAAGTTCAAAAACTGATATGCTCAACACATACACAGCCACATAAAATAAACCCCAGCCTACTCGTGCCATCATGGAGTCAGCAAGAAGATCAAATTTATTCCAATCAGGAACGTCTTTAGAAAATCTTTCTTCTGGTTTTAGCTTGAAAGAAAAGTAATCGTTGTAAATATTTTTGGTTTTCCACATCATAGTGAAAAGATTTTCTGTATGATGAGGACTGTGGGGGTCCTTAGGTGTATCAGAATATGCATGGTGCATTCTGTGTAAAACTGCATAGGCCCTAGGTGAGAGATAAGAACTTCCCTGACATACCCATGTGAATACGTAAAAGAACCTTTCCCAGACTTTAGTCATTGAAAACATTTGGTGGGCTGCATAGCGATGTAAGAAGAAGCTTTGGCAAAACAGTGAGAAATACCAGTGCAGCAGAAAGAAGATAATGAGAATCACTTAATAATTGAGTTTTAATTAATATTGAACAAAGATAAATCCATATTTTGAAAAACACCGACGATTTTCAGGAATTTGAAATCAAAATATGATCAATATCATGCTATTTGTTATATATGGAATGTTAATTTGATAAATACAGTTCAATTTGACTTAATTAAAAAAAAATAGACATTAGTGTTTATTAGGGTTTCAATCCTTGAAAAGTTGTTATTATATTGACTTAAAATTGTTAAAAAAATGTTATGAGCAAATCAAAAGACGTAGTCAATATACTCATCCAGCTTGTTCTTGGGGGTATAGCAGTTTTATTAACTCAATATTTATTACCAGGGGTTGTGGTAGACTCTTTTCTTACAGCCATTGTAGTAGCTGCCATGATTGCTCTTTTGAATATAACTGTCAAGCCAATACTTATATTTCTGACTATCCCAATCACATTAGTAACCCTAGGGTTATTTTTGTTGGTCATCAATGCTCTCCTAATTCTTTTGGCAGCGGAGATTATTCCAGGATTTTTGGTAAATGGATTTTGGTGGGCACTTTTGTTCGGTTTGATACTAGGATTGATTAATTCGTTACTTGGAGTATCCTTGGGAGGAGCTCCCAGACCTTAATCCTGTATGTGAGGAAGGGTTTTATCACGCACCCTTATGTATGGGATAATTTGACCACTACTTTTTTTGACAGAATGGACTACAGTTGATTTTTGAATTTTTACTATTAATATATTTTTTTCTTCAAACTGCTCTTTTCCTTCATCATAAAGATCATGAGCATATAACTCATAATCAGCTTTAACAGGGGGAACACAGTATTCCTGAGCTGCCTTTTCAATCATAAACATCTCCTCATATTCGTCAATACCCAGTACCTGTTTTTGATCTGAGACTCCAATTACAATTTGCCCACCTGAAGTATTTGCAAATGCAGATAGAGTTTTAGCGATTTTTTCTGAACTGTTTATACTTTGCTTAAAATCAAGGTTTTCACCTTCTTGTTGTTGCAGAAGAATTGAAATGTATTCTTCATCTTTTTTTGGAGATAACATTTTTTTTTATGCTAGATACTTGTAAATTAATTTTCAATTAGATTAAGATCACAATTGTTCGTTAAAGTGTTTTTAATTTAACGATAGTGTTGTATGTTGTCTATTGTAAACCCTAAATTTTTCTTATGAAATATCAAAATGATGGTTTTATGCCAGAAACAATCGAAGGATTGAAAAAAGAATTGGCAGCAAGCCAAAAGCCTTATAAAATCGTTCCTGACGACGAAAACACTGACGAATATGTCAACTTTTATTTTATTGGTATGTTTGAAGGGAAAGAGGTCGTATATGATGCAGCGATGTACACTTTAAGGTTACATCATGCTTCTGAACTGTACGAGCTTGCCGAGCATGAAGCCGCAAAAAAATTTCCCAACTTTAAAGGAATTCATTATAAGGAAGATGAAAACGGAAACTTAGAACCTCTTAGTAGCGAAGAAGAGGAGATAGGCTGGTTTATTACAGAGATTATTATGGACATGGAAGAAGATGAGTCAGTTAAAGTTCAGGAATTTGTAGACCTAGACACACATCATGATTTTGGAATAGGTTTGGATGTTGCTTTGAATGTAGATGCCATCGATGATAAGGTCATTACTAAATTCATCAAAGAATTCAATGAAGACACATTAATATTGGATGACACTTTATATGCTTTTCAATCTGAAGAAGAGGAAGACGTAGACGAATAAAAACTTTAGTGTTCATAAACAATATTATCTAAATGCGCTTGTTACTTCAACAAGCGTTTTTTTTGAGGATATGTTAAAAATTGCCTGGTCACCCAAATACTGTCACCCTTTACCTGAAGGCCACAGGTTTCCTATGGAGAAGTACAATCTGATTCCTGAACAGTTATTGTACGAAGGAACGGTTACTAATGACAATTTCTTTAGTCCCTACTCCCTGGAAGACAAGTGGATTGTCAATACTCACAAGTCTGATTATGTCGATAAGCTGAAAAATCAAAGATTGAGTAAGTCAGAAATTAGGAAAACAGGCTTCCCACTAAGTGAGGCATTGGTTGAAAGAGAAGTACACATTATGCATGGCTCCGTTAAGTCTGCTTTATTCGCCTTAGAGTATGGAATTGCAATGAATGTCGCAGGAGGTACCCACCATGCTTTCACAGACAGAGGAGAAGGGTTTTGTTTACTCAACGATATAGCGATTACTGCAAACTACCTATTGGAAAATGGGCATTCGAAAAAAATTCTGGTAGTAGATTTGGATGTTCATCAGGGAAATGGCACCGCAGAAATATTTCAAAATGAAAGCAGGGTATTTACATTTAGTATGCATGGTGCTTCCAATTATCCTATGCACAAGGAAAATTCCGATTTAGATGTTGGGCTTCCTGATAAAATCGGAGATTCGGATTACATAAAACTGCTAAATCAGCATTTTATACCGCTTCTAGACCAGGTAGAGCCTGACTTCATTATTTTCCAGAGTGGTGTGGATGTATTGGAAACAGATAAGCTAGGCCGCTTAGGTCTGAGTCTTCAGGGTTGTAAAGAAAGAGACAAGATTGTATTGGAAGTAGCATCAAAAAACGAGATCCCAATCATGTGTTGTATGGGAGGGGGCTATTCAGAAAAAATCAGTCATATTATTGAAGCACATTCTAATACTTTTAGATTAGCACAAGAAATATTCTTTTAACTTTCAAAACATAAAACTATGGGAAAGAATAAGTTGAAAATCAAATGGTTGTTACATGCTGTTATTGGTTTTTTGGTTATGGGTTTGGGCCTCAGTATGATAGGAGACGCAGTTGTTGTTAAAATGCAGGGTGCAGACTTTTTGGATTGGTTTATTTATGGTACTGTTTCGCTTGCAGTTTTTTTTGCGGGTTTGTCTTTTTTTGGTCAAGCTGTGGTTTTCAAGTCCTTAATGACCCTTTCAGATAAGAAGAATAAGGTCTCTTAACGGATTTTAACATTTGGCTTTACTGTCCCAATTTGAAGATAGAATAGTTTGTTTATATTTGCGCCAAGTTGAAATTTAAGACAAACATCGTGAAAAAATTAGTTAAAGTTTTAGGAGTTTTTGGCATAGCTGCTTTTGCCTTCTCTTCATGTAACCAATCAGGTACTTCAACAGATGCGTCCGGCGCAGGTTCCGAAGAAGCTGTAGAAGTTAGTATTACTGACTTAAAAATTGCTTATGTAATGACTGATTCAGTTATTGCTAAGTTTGACTATTTCAAAGAAAAGTCAGAAGAGATTACCGAAAAAGGCAAAAAATTTGAAAGTGAACTGGGCAGCCGTGCAAGAGGATTCGAGCAGGAAGTCTCTAATTTCGAACAAACAGCTAATTCTATGACTCCCAATCAAGCAAGAGCAAAACAAGAGGACTTGATGAAGAAAGAAAGAAACCTTATGACATACAGAGATAATCTGATGCAGGAGCTTTCTGCGGATGAGTCAAAACTTTATGGAGAAGTTTATGACAAGATTGCTGATTACCTAAAAGTATACGCTGACGAAAATGACCTGGAAATGATACTTTCTTACACAAGAGGTGGTGCTGTTTGGTATAGCAAGAAGTCCTTAGATGTAACGGATCATGTTATCGATGGTATAAACAAAAAATATGCGTCTCAAAAAGACAATAAATAAGCAATATAGTCTATTGCTAACTTGATTTTGAAAAGCCCTGTATTCTCGGGGCTTTTTTCGTGTAATATAAATTGGTACTTTTGAAGCATTGAAAACTAAAGTCAAATCCATGAAAATTACTGAATTTTTAAAACATAATTACAGACATTTTAATGCGGCAGCCCTAATTGATGCAGCAGAAGGTTACAAAACGCACCTTGACAATAATGGTAAAATGATGGTGACATTGGCAGGGGCCATGTCTACAGCAGAATTGGGAATTTCATTAGCTGAGATGATCCGTCAGGATAAGGTACAGATTATCACTTGTACAGGAGCCAACTTAGAAGAAGATGTATTTAACTTGGTGGCGCATGATTATTACGAAAGAATTCCAAATTACCGTGACTTATCCCCTGAACAAGAACAAGACTTGTTAAGCAGGCATATGAATAGGGTAACTGATACATGTATTCCTGAAATGGAAGCCATGAGAAGAATAGAGGATATCATCTTGGCAGAGTGGGTTAAAGCCGATAAAGCAGGAGAGGCATTTTTCCCGCATGAGTTTTTCTACAAAATCCTCCTATCTGGAAAATTGGATGATTCCTTTCAAATTGATCCTAAAAATTCATGGTTGTTGGAAGCAGCAAAGAAAAACCTTCCAATAATTGTACCCGGATGGGAAGATTCTACGTTGGGTAATATGTTTGCCGGCCATGTTATCTCAGGTGATATCAAAAACGTACACACCGTAAGAACAGGTATTGAGTATATGATGTTCCTAGCAGAATGGTATACAAATAATGCTTCTGAGGATAGCACTGTAGGTTTCTTTCAAATTGGCGGTGGTATTGCAGGTGACTTTCCTATATGTGTGGTCCCAATGTTGCATCAGGATCTTCAAAGAGATAATGTTCCACTTTGGGGTTACTTCTGTCAGATTTCTGATTCTACCACATCCTATGGTTCTTATTCTGGAGCTGTACCTAATGAAAAAATCACGTGGGGAAAATTAGGTCTTGACACACCAAAATATATAATAGAGTCCGACGCAACTATTGTTGTGCCTTTGGTATTTGCCATTGTATTGGATCAGTAAAAAATGATTAAATTAATTATGTATAAAATACTGAAAGCAAGTGGGTTATTCCTGCTTGCTTTTTCTGTTTATTTACCTGTAAATGCTCAAATTGTTTCTTCTTTCAAAGAACTAAACTCTCCCTATGACGAACACCACCCTGTGGTTTCTCCAAATGGGGATCTTTATTTTTCAGTTGGATTTCATCCTGATAACAAGGGAGGAGCCAGTGACTTTGGTGATATTTGGAGAAGCACCAAGGATAAAAACGGGAATTGGTCCAAACCTCAAAGGGTCGTATCCCTTTCCACTTCTGGTAATGATGTGGTGGTAGGTTTTCCAGATCCGGTTAGCATCTTGGTATACCATGAGGGAAATGGAATAAACCAAGGTATTCATCAATATTCAAAATTCGGAAATAGTTATAATTACCTCCGTCCACTTGAAATGGGAAATTTCAAGAACAACTCTAAGTATTTTGGCGGAAGATTAAGTAAGGATGGAAAAACCATAGTAATGTCTATAGATTCATATGGGACTTTTGGAAATGAAGATCTTTATGTAAGCTTCAAAAAATCTGTAAATGAATGGACTAGCCCATTGAACCTTGGAGAGATTGTCAATTCCTATGGCCAAGAACAGACCCCTTACCTGTCTGATGACCAAAGAATATTGTACTTTTCAGCTAATGCAGGTGGAAAAGGTAGAGGGAAGGATATTTTTTTTACTGAAAGATTGGATGATACTTGGACATCGTGGACTAGTCCAAAAGCCATTAGGTATGCTAACAGCACTGGAACTGAAATGGGATATGTACCACTTTCTTCTTCGGATTCCTCTGCGATATTTTCGAGTACCCAAAACTCTGAAGGTTTCGGCGATCTTATGACTGTCAAATTTGATAATATTTCTCCTCAAAGAGAACTTGCCAATGTGGCCCCTGAAGAGTTGATGGAAGAGGAGCAAGTAGCTCTTGCCGAAATTACTCAGGTGGATGAAGTTCTGAGCGAAACAATAGTTCAGGAAGAAGACCTTCTTTTGGCTGTTGAAAATGACAGTATTCCTGAAGTTGATGAAATCTATGTTCAAAATGATGATAAAGAAATAGATGAGCAGACTCAATCAAAGTTCGAATTGGTTAGGATCCTGAGTGCCAATGAGCGTGAGGAAATAGCCTATACTCTTTTTTTAATCAATAATCGAGGAGACAGGAAAGAAATGGAAGATCAGAATATGCTTTTGGAAGACTTGAATAAAGAGGAATGGGTTTCCATCTTAGTTTCTTCAAAAGGGTATTTACCTAGTAACATGACTGCAAGTGAATGGTCTGATTTACCTAATAATGAATTGCTTATGCAGCCGGCTTCAGCGGGTGCTCGGATTGTATTGGATAATATCCAGTTCAATAGAGGTACTTCAGACTTTGCAGATTCCAGATCAATACAGGTTCTGGATCAGCTTGTGTTGTTTCTAAAAGAAAATGAAGCTGTAAAAATCAGACTGGAAGGCCATACAGATAATGCGGGAGATCCTGTTTTGAACAAGGATTTATCACTTAAAAGAGCGTCTAAAATAAGAGGTTACCTTACTTTGAATGGAATTCAATTTGAAAGGATTAGAATTTCAGGATGGGGTGGTACCCGGCCTATTGCCGACAACAGTACTGACGAAGGAAGGAATATCAATAGGAGGGTAGAATTAACGATAGAAGGTTAATGAATCTTCTATCATTCTAAAATCACTTTTTCGGGGAGAGGGCCGTCGATGGAAAGTTTAAGTGCTGCCATTTTAGCAGCAGTTTGGACGCATGTTTTCCAATCTTTATTTTTGAGCCAGGCACTTAAGAACCCTGACCAGTAAGCATCTCCAGCTCCTGTAGCATCTCCCATTACTTTTACTTCTAAAGCAGGTATACTGAAATTTTTTCCTTCGTCAGTCCATAACATACTTCCTTGTTTGCCCATGGTCAGACAAACAATTTTGGCGCCCCATTTAAGGAAAGTTTTGCAAGCCTCTTCGTATTCAATTTCTTTTTGAAAAATTCTCTCACAGTCATCTTTGCTTACTTTCACAAAGGGGGATAAATTACAATAATTCTGTATGACATGCATGGCTTCGATATGATCAGGCCATATAGAAGGAGCATAATTGAGGTCAATGCTCAATTGAACACCAAGATCCGCTGCTCTTCTTGCCCCGTCCATTATTGCATGTTGGGCGGGCTGTTTGCTTAAGGCGAAACATGTAGTATGGAAAAGTCGAGCCCTTTCCAAAGTTTCATTTTCAATATCCTCCAGGAAAATATAATGGTCTGCTTCCCTATAGGCAATAAAATCAGGGGTATCATGGGACCTGGATAATAAAACCAATGAGGTGGGAAATTCCTGTCTTTCTTTGATGCCACTGATGTCAAGACCTAATTTTTCAAGTTCATGGATCAGGTATTCACCCATACCGTCTTTTCCTACACTGGCAATCATATGTACCTGCTTCCCCAAGCGCTTTAGGTTGGCTCCTAAGTTAGCCGGGCTACCTCCTTGAAACCGTCTGAATGAGTGTGTTCTGAATATTTCGTCTCTCAGTTCGTGTCCGATTAGATCCACCAACAGTTCTCCAACTACTATGATATCAATATCTTTTTGCATCTCAATCCAATAAATAAAAACCCTTTTGAATGGCACTACTCAACATAACCTGTCCTGCTGCACTCCAGGTGCATTTTGGAACTCCACAGGGATGGAAGGTTTTTCTATTGAAACACTCGTTAAATTCCCAATCATTGAGCTTGTTCAGTTGGGTAATATTATTGCAGATAAACTCAGCCTCTGCTTTACCCTTGTGTATAAAAGCAGCCAATCCCCAAAAGCCATTGACCATAGGCCAAATACCTCCATTGTGAAATTCATTTGGCTTATTTCTGAATTCAAACCTGAAATTATTCTCCAATAAGTGGAAGTCCTTATCATCTCTGTATATGGTAGGGTGGAAAGCAGGAGTGAAAACCCCGATTTCTTTTTGAGCCCAATTGAGACAGTTTTCCGGTTCAGGATGAATCTTGAAAATCATGGCCAATGCATTTCCCAGAAAATCAACGTAAGGCTGATATCCTGCGGGGTGGAATGATGCTATAAGATAAGGCTGAGGGCCTTTTTCTTCCATCAATCTCTTTTTGGCTTCTACATGTACTCCAGAGCTTTCCCAATCCTGATGAAGGTAATAGTTTTGGTAAATAGCAAGTTTGATGGCCTCTGATTTCTCCAACCACTGAGGTCTTTCCATCAAAGAACCGCATAGCCTCAATGCAGCGTATCTTAAGACTTGGTCATAAAGTACATAGCCATGAAGGATATATTCATCAGCCCAGTCACCCGCAAGAGGGACATAAACCAGACCTCTATTGTTGTATTCCCAAGCCTGATAAAGACTCAAGACCTGCTCAATATCATTTTCAAAGCGGTCTAGTAAATGTTTTTCTCCAGTGTATTTGACATAAAGACAAAGCCCAATCAACCACCAACTGCCAGTGTCTGCCCTCCCTGCTAGACCACCATAACTTACATTTCCAGAATCTAAATCTACATTTGAGGGAATATGTCCCTGTGGACTGATATGATTACCGAGGGTTATCAGCGTCTGACGGAAAGTGTCAATCAAATCCTCCTCTCTACTTGAAAGGGCTGCCATTCCGGTAATTACCCCATCTCTGGCCCAGACCCTTTGATAATTGTCTTTGGGTAGGGCAGATGCAAGAAATCCCATTTGGTGGGAAGCACTCCGCATCATATTCAATGCTTTTTCTTTGGCTACCTGAATATCCATACAATTATAAAGGTCAAGATGAGTAAGAAAACAGAAAGAATCCTGAAGTTTTTATACCAAGGAAGTACAGATAAAGAAGCTGTTTCGTCAGTATAGATTTTATTTTTCCAAGTATACTCCTCTATTTTTTCAGAGGGTGGTAAGTTACCTGATAAACTGACTACTATGTACACAATGGCACAGAATAAGAATAATAAAGGAGCAGTATGCAAGAAATGCCATTGTGAAATAGTTGCATCAGGCATTGACACGTTGACAAAAATCAGAATGACAGCTGTAGCAAAACCAGTGATAAGACTGTAAAAAGCAGCATCCGCATTTCCCCTTTTCCAAAACATTCCGAAAATGAAAACCACTACAACTGGAGGAGCAATCAATCCAACGACCATTTGAAGGTATTTGAAAAGGGAGTCAAATTTTTCGATCTGAGGTGTCCATGCTGCGGCCAAAAGGACTAAGATAACTGTTGCGACCTGTCCAACTCTTACCAATTGCTTGCTATCTAAATCTGGCCTGATGTTTTTGACAAAATCCATTGTAATCAAAGTACTGGCAGAATTAAGTGTCGCGCTTATGCTTGAAGACATGGCTGCCAATAGTCCAGCCATTAGCAAGCCAATCAAGCCCACAGGTAATAGATTGAAAACCAGATGAGGAAAGACAGTGTCAGGATTATCCAGCTCTGGAAAAATCACTCTTGCCATTGTCCCTGGTAAAACCATAAAGAAAAGCACAGGTAGCTTCAACAAACCGGCAAATAAAGCGCCCCACCTGCCATGATTTAGGTCTTTTGCTGTGAGAACCCTTTGAACCATAAATTGGTTATTGGCCCAAAAATAGAAGCCTAGCAGCGGTACACCGAAGATCAGACCTGTCCAAGGGACTGAAGGGTCATCAATTGGACGGATGAGGCTAATCATTTCGGGTGGCGTTGCAGCCAGTACATTTTCCCATCCTCCTACTTCTCTGTACGTGATATATGTCAAAATCAAGGAACCCGCAAATAGCAATATGGCCTGAATAACTTCTGTGTGCACTACTGAAGACAATCCACCTGGAATGGTATATGCTGCTGCTGCGGCGGCCAAAATCAAGATAATCACAGTCATGCTGATATCAGGAAAAACCAGCTTAAGTATGAGGCTTCCGGCATATAATCCAGCAGCAGTTTCTATCATTACATTACCGATCAATGTGATAAAAGAAAAATAGTAACGGCTCCTTCGGTCATACCTTCTTTCCAAAAATTCTGGCATTGTATATACTCCAGATCTTAGGTAAAATGGTAAAAAGAAGATGCTGAAAAACACCAGGATAACAGCTGCCATCCACTCGTAATTATAAACAGAAATCCCTGTGCTATAGGCATCTCCAGCTAAACCGATTAAAGTGGTACTTGAAATATTGGCTGCAAAAAGAGAAATACCGACAATGGGCCATGTCATGCTTCGACCGGCTAAAAAGTAGTCTTCTGAACTATCCCTCTTTGCATGATATAGCCCATAAAAGATCATCCCTACCAAGTAGACAATGATAATTGCCAAGTCCAGATAACCAATAAGCTCTAGGTTCATTTTAGATCAGTAGGTTTTATTGTTGATTCACATTGAAACTTGAATGAAAATAAATACTATATCTATATGATATTTTGTAATGAATAAAAATATTTAATCGTCAATGTCCAAAAGCAAAAAAAAATCAATCGTTTGCACAAACCATTGCGAAGCTGTTGTTTATAATAATTATAAATAATATTTACAAAATTCCGTATTGGAAAAGCGCCTTTAAAGGTTTAATATTAAGGTAACTTATGAACCCACAATGACCGAAAAAAAGAAACTTACGCTCAAAGATATAGCACGAGAATTAGGGATTTCTATTTCGACAGCCTCAAGAGCATTAAAAGAGCATCCAGATATTGCCGATGAAACCATAAAAATGGTAAAAGCTTTTGCCGAAAAGCATCATTATGTCCCTAATATTCTGGCAGTCAACTTTCGTAAAAGTAGAACCTACAACATAGGTTTGATTGTTCCTGAGCTGGTTCATCACTTTTTCTCTACAGTGATTAGTGGTGCCATTGATACGGCAAAAAAACATGGTTACAATATACTTGTTAGCCAGTCCAATGATATCCTTAGCGATGAAACCATAGCATGTAGAACAATGCTTGCAAGTAGTGTGGATGGTTTGTTAATTTCTATTTCGAATGAGACAAGAGATGCGGATCACTTAAAGGGCTTCTTAGAGGAAGGTAAGCCGGTAGTACAATTCGATAAAGTTACTGATGATCTCCTTAGTCCCAAAGTGATAGTAGATGATTTTGAGGGAGCTTATCAAGCTGTAAAGCACCTCATTGACCAAGGTTACAAAAAAATAGCGCATTTAAGGGGAAGACGTGAGGTGAAAAACTCCAATGAAAGGGCTATTGGATATCAACAAGCACTTATTGATCACCAAATGGAAACTTCTGAAGAATGGATAAAGGACTGTTTTGCTATAGACGAAGCAGAGGGATATAAATTTTGTAAGGAGTTGATGACAAGTAAAAATCCACCTGATGCTATTTTTTGTATCACTGACTTGGTGGCTTTTGGGGTTTTGAAATACCTCAAAGAAATGGAAATAGCAGTTCCAGACGAAATCGGTGTAATAGGGTTTTCTAATTGGAAGTTGGCTGAGATTGTGAGTCCCAGTTTAAGTTCTGTTGACCAGCATGGTTACCAGATGGGAGAAAAAGCTACACTTAAATTGATAGAACTAATTAAAAATCATGACTTGGAAAATGAAGAAATTATTGAATTGAAAACAAATTTAATCATTAGGGCCTCTACAATACTTACGAAAAAAAATCACGCAACAATTCAGTAATATTTAGGTAAAGATTTTATAATAATTCTTCTTAGATTTCAGTAGAGTTTTTACCTTTGCATCAGATTGAATTACGGTATGGAAACACTATTTTCTTTGTTGCTGCTCACTACAATTTACGGCTTAGCATTTTTGTCTATTTTTCCTGAAAAATATCTAAAAAAAATATCCCATTTCAATCATCACAAAAATGTTCCAGAGTACCTGAAGGTTTCTCTTTCCACACCAATATTCTTTTCTTTTTTGATGGGTTACACCTTGGCTTCAGCCATGCTTTATTTTATAGTGGCTTAAGTTTTATAGAGAGATCACTCCCAAATAAAGCCGAATGACTGCGTAAATCTTGTGGGGGACTCCACTTTTATTTCTATATTTAGGTTCAATCAACTGATAATTTTTTGTGGAACAGAAAAAAATCCTTCCCTTAGTTAAAGAAGAAGATTGGCTAAGCGATTATGCCGATGACATATTCCATAGGTATCAGAGATACTTAGATGCCTTAAAGGACATAGATCTACAATATGGCAGCATACTGGAGTTTGCCAGGGCTCACGAATATTACGGTATCAATTTCGATAACTTCCGTAATGGTTGGGTGTATAGAGAATGGGCACCAGCTGCGTATAATCTTTTTTTAATGGGGGATTTCAATGGTTGGAATAAATATTCCCATCCTTTGAAAAAAAACCATAGAGGAGATTGGGAAATCTTCTTGCCATTTGATGAATATAAGGGCAGCATTGTACATGGTTCTAAAATCAAGGTACACGTAGAGGCAAAAAACGGTGGTGTGGATAGAATCCCTGCTTATGTTCGTCGCGTGGTACAGGATGAAGAATCTCATGATTTTGCGGGGCAGATTTGGATACCTGAGGTTCCTTTTGTTTGGACTGATCATAATTTTGATTCTAGGGAAAATAACAAACAGCCTCTCATTTATGAATGTCATATTGGAATGGCTCAAGAAAAAGAGGGAGTCGGAACCTACATGGAGTTTGCTGAAAATATACTTCCAAGAATCAAAAATGCAGGCTATAATACTATTCAGCTAATGGCTATAATGGAACACCCTTATTATGGCTCCTTTGGTTACCATGTTTCCAACTTTTTTGCACCAACTTCCAGGTTTGGCACTCCGGAAGAATTAAAATTCTTGGTCAATAAGGCTCATAACATGGGCATCACAGTGGTAATGGACTTGGTTCATAGTCACGCAGTCAAAAATGTCAATGAAGGTTTAAACGAATTTGACGGATCTAGCTACCAATATTTTCATCCTGGTGAACGAGGCTATCATGAAGGCTGGGATTCCAAGCTATTTGATTATGGTAAAAAGGAGGTGAAACACTTTCTGCTATCCAATATAAGGTACTGGCTGGAAGAGTTTCATTTTGATGGCTTCCGTTGGGATGGTGTAACTTCCATATTGTACTTGCACCATGGCCATGTATCTTTTGATGATCCAAAGAAATACTTCAGTGAAGGAGTGGACTGGGATGCGCTCATTTATTTGCAATTGGCAAATAAGTTGATCCATGATTTTTCAGCTCAAGCCTTGTCAATAGCTGAGGAGGTAAGCGGGATGCCTGGCTTGTGCAGAAAACATCAGGATGGTGGTATAGGTTTTGACTTCCGTTTAGGTATGGGTATTCCTGATTTTTGGATAAAGACACTAAAGCATAAGCCTGATGAACATTGGGATATGTTTGAAATGTGGCATGAATTGACAAATAGGCCCAAAAAAGAAAAAACCATAGCGTATGCTGAGTCTCATGATCAGGCTTTGGTTGGGGATAAGTCAATCGCATTTTGGTTGATGGACAAGGAAATGTATTCCAGTATGTCTAAGCTTCAAAATTCATTGGTGGTAGATAGGGGAGTAGCGCTTCATAAAATGATTCGTCTGATAACCATTGCGCTGGGTGGTGAAGGATACCTTAATTTTATAGGAAACGAATTTGGGCATCCTGAGTGGGTAGACTTTCCGAGAGAGGGTAATAATTGGAGTTATCAATATGCAAGAAGACAATGGTCATTAGTGGATTCTGATCATCTTAGGTATTATGACCTTAATGAGTGGGATAGGGCTATGGTTGCTCTTGTGAATGAATATAAAGTTTGTGCTTCCCCACATGCCCAACAACTGTTTTTGGACGCCGAGAAAAAAATACTCGTCTTTGAAAGGGCAGGATTGTTATTTATTTTCAGTTTCAATATTTCAGAATCCTTTTTTGGATATGAAATTAAAGTCCCTCAATTAGGTGAATACCGAATGATTCTAAATTCTGACAGTAAAGAATTTGGAGGCTTTGAAAGGGTGGAGGATTCTTTGACATATCCAACAGATAAAGAAAACAAACTAAAAATTTATCTGCCCAACAGGACCGTTATGGTGCTTAAGAAAATTTAGTAAAGCTTTTATTTAAATCAAAAATGGGTCCCAGATGGGACCCAAATTTTTTACAATGACAATCATCAACTAAACTAAACTTATTTTAAAAGAAAAGCCTTACTCTCCGTATGAGCTTAAGGAAATCTTCCTGTCATTGCTAGTTTAACTATTTTTATCAACGACAGCATGTTTTTTAAGTTTCTTAAAATAGCTTAAAATGGGATGGAAGTGCATTATATGTGATAAATGGACTTCTAACTTTTTAGAAATAGGAGATTTCGCTACTCTTCAAGGAATTTTTCAAGTTCATTGTAGAACCAATCCGGTTCATCATAGAACACAAAATGATAAGCCTCATTTGCAACAAGAAGTTTGACATCTTTAATATCCTTCAATTGGCTTTGATACCCTTCGGTTACAGAATCCTTTGTTGCACCATAGTTTTCGTATGCAGCCCATGATCCGAATACCAAAACAGGTACCTGAATGTTGGACATTTCACCTCTGATATCAGTCAGGAACATTTCTCCAAATGCTTGTCCTACGACTTTTGGATTTGAAGCCATACCCATTTCGACAACCTCATTTCTTTTATCTTCTGTGGCAATCATTGTAGATACGATCATTTCCTGATTGGCTCTAGCTGCTTTTTCATCGACACTTTCAAATTGAGCTTTCATGGAATTTACCATTGGTTTAGCTGTTTCGGGACTTATACCCGGCATCTGCAATACCGGAAAGTAGGGTACTCCATCTATCGATACTATCTTTCCGAAAATATCTGTCGCCTCGGCAGCTGCCCAAAGTCCAATAAAACCTCCCATACTATGACCAATCAATATAGGGCTCTTCAATTTATTTTCTCCAACGTAGCCTATTAACTCATCTCTGATCTGCTTCAAATAATGATCAGATGCCATTATTTCCTTGTTACCAAATCCCTTGATATGAACTAAGTGAAGTTCATAATTGCCGCTATACCTTTCAACAAATTCATCCCAGACAGCCGCACTGCAGGACATACCGTGTATCAAAATCATAGGACTCCCAGAGCCTTTAACTTCCGTAGAAATCAATTTTGAGTTTGCGGCTGCTGCTTTCAAGGAAGAAAGGATAAAAATAAGCAATATGAGCTTGAGTGAAGTTTTTACTGTTTTCATAAAGTTCTTTGTTTTGTTTCCTCAAAATTGAGTTACAAATAAGAAACTTAGAAAATTCTTTGACTACCTGTGAGGTTTGATTGACCAAAGAAGTTTTATCCAGCTTTTAGAAATTTGCTGTATTTTAATCCTGAATATTTTCAAATTGGCTACTGGTTATTACAATTGATCAATTTTGAGAAGCCATTAGTCAAGGATTTTAAAGCAATCCAACTAAATCCAGTAATTTGGTTCCCATAAAAATATAAGTATGATTTGGTGGACATTATTTATAGTAGGAGTAGTTTTTTTAACATTGTTATTGGCAGGAGCATTCCAATCAGAAGACGTTAGGAAAAATGAGTGAGTATAAAGTTCTAAGGAATAAAGGCCAATCCATTCTGGGGAGTTTTCTGGAATGGAAGTTTCATCATTTTCTGTTCTGGGTATTGTACTTTATTTTTTGGGTTAGGGTTTACGAATCCATGTATGAAAACATAATAGACCTCTATTGGGTGACGGGATTTTATACTGTTTCCAATGCATCAATCTATTATGTGTCCTATTATCTATTAATCCCTAAAATCTTTAAAAAGAACGGGATCATACTTTTTTTAATAGCCTTTATATTTTTGGCATTTTTAAATGCTAACCTGATGTATTTGGGTATCAATTTGGTCTTAGAGAATAGATTGGAAGAGCTTTTCCAGTCCAATTTCAGTCAAATAATATTAATTTATTCGAGCTCTAATCTATTTACAGGGGCAATTCTTCTTGGTTTCAAGGGTTTCTTGGATAATCGGAAGCTACAGCGCATCAATGAATTGAAAGAAAAAGAAAGGATAGAAACAGAACTCCAATTTTTGAAATCCCAGGTTAACCCTCATTTTCTTTTCAATACGATAAATTCAGTGTATGTGCTGATTAGGATGGATCCAGAAAAAGCTTCCGAAACTCTGATTAAGCTTTCAAACCTACTCAGGTCCCAATTATATGAGTTTTCTGTGGACAGAATAGATATTCAAAAAGAATTAGAGTATTTGGAAAACTATGTAGAGCTTGAAAAAATCCGTAAAGGAGACAGGCTGGATTTAAAGTTTGAGTTTGAAGGAGATTTGGAAGATTTTGAAATCGCTCCATTGGTAATGATTCCTTTTTTGGAAAACTGCTTCAAACATTTGTCTACGCATACGGACAAAACAAATGAAATTATCTTTAGGATAAGTCGGATTGGGGATGAATTAAAGGCTTATTTTTACAATACCACAGATGAGAACCCAAAAGAGAAAAAAGAAGGGGGATTGGGATTGAATAATATCAGACGGAGATTAGATTTGATTTATCCTGAAAAGCATGCGCTGGAAATAATAGAAAGTGTAGAAACATTTGAAGTTTGGCTAACTTTAAAAATCAACTGACATGAAGATCAAAACTATTATTGTAGAGGATGAGCCTCTGGCAAGAGAAGGTCTGAAAAGCTATATCAGAGAAATAGAAAATATTGAGCTTTCTGCAGTCTGTGAAAATGCTTTGGAAGCAAATGAGAAGCTTCAGGAATTAAAGCCTGATTTGATGTTTTTGGATATACAAATGCCTAAAGTAAATGGTTTGGATTTTCTCAAATCTCTTAAAACTCCTCCCTTGGTTATTTTGACCACTGCCTATCCCAATTATGCTTTACAAGGCTTTGAGTTGGATGTGGTCGATTATTTGGTCAAACCTTATCCTTTTGAAAGATTCTTAAAAGCAGTGAATAAGGCCAGTGATATTTTTAGTCTGAAAGTTAATCAAAGTGCTGAAACCGCGGAGCTCTCATCCAAGGATCATATCTATATCAAAGTAGATTACATGCTTAAAAGAGTCAATCTAGTAGATATTTTTTATATAGAGGGTATGGAAAATTATATTGCAATTCACACTGAAAACGAAAGGTTGATTACGCTGATGACGATGAAAAGTATGGAGGAAAGTCTTCCTACATCTGAGTTTATTAGGATCCATAAGACTTATATCATCTCAAAAAGAAAAGTACAGGGAATCATTGGAAATGAGATAGATATGGGTAAAAGCAAAGTGCCTTTGTCCAGAAGCAGAAGGAACGAAATCATTCGGGAATTGACTGGAGAATAGAAAAGGAAGACTAATTTAGCCTTCCTTTTTGTAATGCTCATATTCCTGGAACAAATTTGTGCTCGATATTCATGTAATACTCCAAATCATGTTTAGGAGCTTCCACACCTTCTGGTAATGGCAGTCCAGAATACTGTCCAAAATATAATAAGACAGCATCTCGCCACCACTCAGCTTCTTCAGCTTGTATTTCTAAAAATGAGAGCACGTGCTCAAAGCGGAATCTATCCACATGCTTTTGAAGGTCTTTCCAGATTTTAACGTTTTCTCTGGCTTCATTCACACCCTTTTGATAGTGAAAGGCAATTTCGTCCCAAAGTATATTCCCTGAATTCATCTGATAATCCCAGGGCAGATGATGGAACCAAAGCAAATATTTGTTGGGAATTGAATTCAAGTCACCCCATTCTTCCTGAAGCTGAGTGGAATACTGTTCCAGGGCATTACTTCCTGTTTGGGTTCTGTCAAAGCCCATCCCACTTTCACTTGCATTGTGGTAATAAGTAGATGTCCAATCTGACCTTTCTCCGCCCGTCACCCATGGACCTGGACCATAATGATGACTTCTAGCCATAATATGATGAATGCCCAAAGGTGTCATGTAATTCACAACCATTTCATGTGAATTGAGCATCATTTTCTTAATTGGATCTACAAACTCTTTTTGGTTTGTAAAAGTGAGTTTGATCCAATCTTCAGCGATTTCACCTGAATTTCCCCAAGGATTCCAGGCGAGTTTGCCATAGGCATACCAATTGGCTTGATGAAAATGGTGTCCAGTCCAGTTTCTGTCTGTTCCTATATTGGCAACTCCAGCCATACCTGTAAAAGAGTAGTCATGCAGGCTTCCATCAATCACTTTAGCAACTTCTGATCCTTTTCCATTGATATAAGTATCTTGTTTTAGCACTTCCTCATACATAGGCGCCAAAAAGGCCAAATGAGTATCATGACCCAAATACTCTTGAGTAATCTGAAACTCCATCATCAAAGGTGTCTTTGGCATAGCGCCAAACAATGGGTGAAAAGGTTCTCTTGGTTGAAAATCAATTGCCCCGTTTTTTACCTGCACGATCACATTATCTCTGAATTTACCATCTAAGGGTACAAATTCATTGTAAGCCTGCTTGTGTCTGTCATCAGGAGTTTTTTCGCTGTAGACGAAAGCCCTCCACATGACTATTCCCCCAAAAGGTTTTACTGCATCTGCCAACATATTGGCGCCTTCTGCTTGTGTCCTGCCATAGTTATGTGGTCCGGGCTGACCTTCTGAGTCGGCTTTTACCAGAAACCCACCGAAGTCGGGGATGTATTCATAGATTTCTTTGGTTTTGTCTTTCCACCAATCCTGTACTTCTTTGTTGAGAGGGTCAGCTGTTTCTAATCCTCCAATTTCCATGGGAGATGAAAATCTTGCAGTGATGTACAATTTAATACCGTAAGGCCGAAAAGCATCTGCAAGTGCCTGTACTTTTTCCAGGTAATAGGGGGTCAAAACCAAAGCATTGGCATTTACATTCGTAACCGATGTTCCATTGATGCCTAATGAAGCGTTAGCACGCGCATAATCCAGATATTGTTGGTCAATGTGTCTGGGAAGCCTGTGCCAATTCCAAATACTGAAACCTGAATAGCCTCTTTCAACTGTTCTGTTGAGATTATCCCAGTGGTTAAGAACACGGTGTTTAACTTTTGGGATCTCTACAATTCCCGTTTCGGAGATTATCTCCTGTTTTTGTATTTCCTGAAGTAGCCTGAAAGTCCCATAAAGAAGACCAAATTTGCTATTTGCTGTAATTACTGTTTGACCATTTTTAGAATAAATATGGTAACCCTCTGTTCCCAAATCCTTTGAAGCTGACTGTGACAGAGAAGATGGGAGTTGTTCTCTTAAGGCAATCAAAAGGCTTGGATTTTCCTTTACAAATAATGGTTTTGTACTAAAGAATCCCTGTGATGCAACTTCCAACTCATTTTTGATGATGGTGATGGTTTCATTATTGCCATCAATGCTAACCTGTTTCAGTACATTTTCCTGCCAAGCTTGTGGGTTTTCTATAGGATAATACTGAAGCCAAAGTTTGTAGCCATCGTTGGCAGACAATAGCATTGGAATGCAAAACAAGGCTATCGATGTGAGAAGAGCTCTGATCATGTTGGATTATAGGTTTAATGGCTTGAGTTCATTTTAGTTTTGATGATTCACGAATAAATAATTCTGATCTGAGGGTGATTTTATGGGTATTTTTCAACCTGCTTTCTGATTTTTGATCAAGATGATCGATGAGGTTTTGCATCGCAATTTCTCCCATCTCATATCCTGGGTAATTGATAGTTGTAATATTAGGCTCCACCAATCTGGAAATCGCGTCGTTGTTGAATCCCACTACAGCAATATCTTCTGGTATTCTATAACCTTCCAATTTCAATTGCTGAATACAACTGGCAGCACAAGCATCGTTGGAGACAAAAAGTCCGTCGATAGGTAAGGCTAATTTTTTGATTTTTTGAATGATTTCTGCTCCTGCTTCTTCATTGAGATCAGAATGAAAGATTAACTTTTCTTCGTACTCAAGCCCATTATCTAAAAGGGCAGATTTGTATCCATTCAGCCTATCACGATATACATTGGCTTTAATATTTCCCAAGACATGCACAATTTTCCTGCAACCTTGGTCAATCAAATGATTTGTGGCTTCGTAGGCAGCATTCAGATTATCAATGGTCACGCCGAAAATATCCCCGAAGTTTCCTATCCTGTCATAAAATATCAGAGGAATATTTTTTTTAATAAAAGGAGCAAAATGATCTAAACTCTCTGTGTTGCTGGCTAATGATACTAATAGACCGTCTACCCGGCTGTTGAACATGGTAATGGTGTTGGCTATTTCCTTTTCCTTTGATTCTAGAGATTGGGAAATGATCAGGTTAAACCCTGCATTATTTGCTACCTTTTCCATTCCTGCAATTACATCAGATTGAAAAGAACTATTCAGCCTGGGAACAATCACCCCTATATTATTGGTTCTTTTGCTTCTTAGATTGGACGCAAATACATTGGATTGATAGCCCATATCAAGGGCTGCTTGGAAGATTTTTTTTCTCGTCTTCTCGTTGACTGCTGGATTATTATTGAGTGCACGGCTAACCGTAGTTGGTGAAACCCCCAGATCCTTGGCTATATCATAAATAGTTATTTCCTTATCCATAAGCAGTATGATATTAAGCTTTAAAAACGACCTCCGCAAAGAGGCCGTTTTCATGGTTTAATAGGTAATGATTAAATATGATTAAGGTTTTTTCATTGGATCTATGGTTTGTATAGTTCCATCAGGGTTATGGGTCAATTCAGCCATTTTGATATTTCTGAGATGGGTTTCTCCTGAAAGCTCCGTGTCATGATAGAAAATATACCACTTATCATCTACCTTAACAATGGAATGGTGGTTGGTCCAACCTTCAACAGGTTTAAGCACTACACCTTGGTAAGTAAATGGACCATAGGGAGAATCGCCAATGGCATAAGCGATATTGTGGGTATCTCCGGTAGAGTAGGAGAAATAGTATTTGCCATCGTGCTTATGAACCCAAGCAGCTTCGAAAAATCTTCTTTCATGATCACCAGCTAGGATTGGAGAACCATCTTTATCCAAAATTGAAATCTGCTTTGGTTCTTCACCAAACTGCAGCATATCCTCACTCATTTTGGCAATCACGGGTGCAATGGCAGGTTCATCATCTGCGGGCTCATCGTCATATGGTCTGTCTCCTGTAGAAATATATTTTCCTGTTCTCCATTTTTGAAGTTGACCGCCCCAAATTCCACCCCAGTACATATAATAATCTTTTCCATCTTGAAAGACTGCCGGATCCATACTGTAACTTCCCTTGATGGGTTCTGCTTCTGCTTTGAAAGGTCCTTCAGGCTTATCAGCTACCGCCACACCTATTCTAAAAATATCATCATGATCTTTAGCGGGAAAGTAGAAATAATATTTACCGTCTTTCTCTGCGGCATCAGGAGCCCACATTTGTCTTTTTGCCCAAGGCACATCATCTATATCCAGAATAACACCATGGTCTACGGGCTCCGCATCAATGGATTCCATAGAAAATACATGGTAATTTCTCATGTTAAAATGGGCACCTGAGTCATCTTGTTTAATTTCTGATTCTTCATCATGCGATGGATAAATATAAATTTTCCCATTAAAAACATGTGCAGATGGGTCCGCTGTGTAGATATGGGAAACCAAAGGTTTTGAAAGGTAATTGCTGACACCTTCCTGGTTTTCAACTTCTTCACTGGTAGAGGTTTTTTCGCTACATGAGGATAAAAGCAAGACTCCACATGCCAATATCAAGGGAGTTAGGATGATTTTAAGATTCATAGGTTTAGATTTATTATTTTATTTTGGAAAAACTAATTTAGAAAAATTGAAATCGGTTTCAAAATTAAAATACATGAATAAAATATTGTTAAGGGAAAAAAATAAATAAAAAGTCCTGAGCATTTCAAAAAAACGCTCAGGACTTAAAACAGGATTGATATCAAAGAATATCAAACTATTCCTGCCCAAATCAGGCCTGCCTCAACACCTCGGATTTCTGCTAAACCTTTGAGTCGACCTATCGCAGTATAACCAGGGTTGATGATGGGTTTATCCAGGTCATCAAGCATCTGATGTCCATGGTCGGGACGCATTGGGATAGAGACTTTTCTCTGCTTTTGAATCTTCAGAATTTCAGCAATAACGGCTTCCATAAGGACATTTCCATCCAAATGATTGTCTTCAAAAAAGTTTCCTTCCTGATCACGCCTGGTAGATCTTAAATGAATAAAGTGGATATACCTTCCAAATTCCCTGACCATGGCAATCAAATCATTATCCTCTCTTACTCCATACGAACCGGTACAAAATGTAAAACCATTGTGCCTGTTATCATTATCTCCTATAATCCTTTTCATGTCTGCGGCAGTGGAGACTACTCTTGGCAATCCAAAAATATCAAATGGTGGATCATCGGGATGGATAGCCATAAAGACACCATTTTCCTGAGCTACAGGAATGATTTCTTCCAGAAATAGCCTTAAATTTTCTGCGAGCTGTTCTCTGCCTATTTCTTTATAGGTAGCCAATGCAGCTTTAAACTGTTCCAAAGTATAGCCTTCCTCAGAGCCCGGAAGTCCTTTGAGAATATTGTCCTGAACTCTTTGGATATCAGCTTTAGAAGCATTCTCAAAAAAATTCTTGGCGGCGTGTATTTCCTCCGGACTATAATCCTTTTCTGCTTCCTCTCTTTGAAGAATGTATAAGTCGAATGCCGTAACTTCCTTTTTGACAAACCTTAAGGCTTTTGCGCCATTGGGTAGGGTATGGGCCAATTCGGTTCTCGTCCAGTCTAAAATAGGCATAAAGTTGTAGCAGATTCTGAATACTCCCTCAGTAGCTAGATTCTTGATGCTTTGCTTATAATTTTCTATCAATTCCCTAAAATTCCCGGATCGGGTTTTGATCTTTTCGTGCACGGGCACAGATTCTACCACATCCCAGGATAAACCCGCTGATTCGATCAGGGATTTTCTATTTTTGATTTCCTCAAGGGGCCAAACTTCACCATTAGGGATCTGATGGAGTGCGGATACGATCCCCGTGGCTCCTGCCTGCGAAATATACGCAAGACTTACAGGGTCTTTGGGACCATACCAACGCATGGTCTGTTTCATTCTAAAAGTCATGGTTATATGTATTTAAATGATATAAGCTTAGCGATATTCAAATGATACATGCTTCGCGATATACATAGATATATGCCCCTCCCTACCGGCAGGCAGGTTTAGCGAAATAATATTCAGCATCATACTTGTGAAGCTATTTCAACTATATTTCTATCGTATTTCAACTGTATTTCTGTATACCTAACATTCCATTAAAACTATATAGGCTAGATAGGATTTTTTAAACCCCAGAATAAGCAGAAAAACCTCCATCTACCGGGATAATGGTTCCTGTTACAAATTTTGATGCATCAGAGCAAAGCCACTGCAATGTTCCAAGTAAGTCTTCGGGTTCTCCAAACCTTTTCATAGGGGTATGGGATATGATCTGATCACCTCTTTGGGTCAAATTACCGTTACTCTCTTTTAAAAGGCTGTAATTTTGTTCAGTCAGGAAGAATCCCGGAGCTATTGCATTGACTCTGAAAAACTCTCCATGTTTTGAACAAAGTTCAACTGAAAGCCATTTGGTCAGGTTATCAATAGCAGCCTTTGCCGAGGCATATCCTGCTACTCTTGTCATTGGCCTACTTGCAGCCATGGATGAAATGTTGATGATATTGCCTTCACCTTTAGGGAGCATGAGTTCGAGGAATACTTTACACGGAATAAGGGTGCCTTGGTAATTCAGATCCATCACCTTTCTCATGGCCTCTATAGAAAGGTCATAGATTGTCTGATTAGGCTGTACTATTGCTTCAGACACATTTCCACCAGCCATATTGATCAATACATCAATAGTTCCAAAATGTTTTCTGATTAATGTGGCAGCTCTTTCTACTTGATCTTCTTTGGTGACATCTGCAAGATAGCCGTCAGCATTTCCACCGGCTGTCCTGATTTTATCCACCAGTTTTTCTACTTTGGAAGGCGTTCTTCCAATGATGATTACCTGTGCGCCTTCTTTGGCTAGGTAGTTGGTAATTGTTTCGCCCAAAACACCTGTTGCACCTGTTATGACAATTTTTTTATTTTTTACTTTAAATAAGGACATTCTTAGTTGATTTAAGGAAAGTTGAAATAGTTTTTGGCATTATGGTAGCAAATATCCTGAATGATTTTACCTACCCATTTTTCATCTTGAGGCAGTTCCCCATTTTTCATATCTCTTCCAAACAAGTTACAAAGGATCCTTCGAAAATACTCGTGCCTTGGAAAAGAAAGGAAACTTCTGGAGTCAGTGAGCATGCCTACGAAAGTGGAAACCAAGCCCAAATTGGATAGGGCGTTGAGTTGTCTTTCCATACCATCTTTTTGATCCAGGAACCACCAGCCTGATCCAAATTGTATTTTGCCTCTGATACTGCCATCATTGAAATTGCCGCACATACTTGCAAAAATTTCATTATCTGATGGATTGAGGTTGTAAATCACGGTTTTGGAGAGTTTGTTTTCCTGATCCAGGTGATTTAAAAACCCAGATAAGGCTTTTGCTTGTGAATAATCTCCAATAGAGTCAAAACCCGTATCTGGCCCCAACTTGGCTAAGTTGCGGCTGCTATTGTTCCTCATAGCTCCAAGATGAAACTGCTGAGTCCATCCCTTGGCATGATACATTTTACAGAGTTCTGAAAGTACCTTGAATTTGAAATAATTTATTTCTTCCTCGCTTGCTTCAATCCCATCTTTCGCTTTTTGAAAAATGCTTTCCGGGCTAAATTTTTCTTGCTCAAAATAAAACATCTTTTCCAGGCCGTGATCTGATAGTCTGCATCCATTTTGGTGGAAAAACTCTATCCTCAATTTTAAAGCCTGCAATAAGTCTGAATAGCTTTTTACTTCTATATCAGCAGCTATTCCAAGCCTTTGTAAGTAAGCAGGATAATTCTTACTGTCTTCAATTGCGAAAGATTTATCCGGCCTGAATGCAGGATATAATTTGGTAAAAGAATTTCTTTCTGTAAAGGAAATGTGATGCTCCAAATTGTCTGCAGGATCATCCGTGGTGCAGACCGATTCCACTTTCATTTTTTCCAGTAATGCCAAAGTTGAGTAATCTTTTGAGTTGATTTTTGAAGTACAGTCTTCATAAATTCTTTCTCCACTTTTTCCATCAAGTAATTCAAATTCATCAAAATACCTCAGCAATTCCAGATGAGTCCAATGATAAAGCGGGTTTCTCAAGGTGAACGGTACAGACTCAGCCCATTTCAGGAATTTATCTTTGTCATTTGCATTGCCAGTGATATAGGATTCATCAACTCCCAGCGTACGCATAGCTCTCCATTTATAATGATCTCCAGCCAACCAAACCTGAGAGAGATTTTTAAAAACTCTGTCTCTTGCGATATCTTCAGGTGGCAGGTGATTGTGGTAATCGATAATAGGGCAGGAGGAAGCATAATCATGATATAATTTTCTGGAAAATTCATTTTCCAAAAGGAAATCTTCAGAGATAAAAGCATGCTTAATCATGGAGGTCTTTTGGGTGTGCATAGCTCAATAGGTTTTAGCATTCATTTTAACACTTTTAAATCGCTTTCTAAACCAAATCCGCCTTTTTAATTATGGAAACGATTCCGTTATGTGTTTTTTGAAAAATTCACCTGTTTACAAGCAGATTGGTTTTTTTTAATTAAGTTGTGTTTGTTAGTTATAATTGCTCCAATTTAAAATGCCTAAAGTAAATATCAAATATTTGGCTTCGTTGCTAAATATGGCCCCTTCCACTGTGTCAAGGGCATTAAACGACAGTTATGAAATCAGTCCTGCAACAAAGGCCAAGGTAATGGCTTTGGCAAAAGAGTTGAATTATCAGCCGAATCCATACGCTAGAAGTTTGAGAGCTAATAGCAGTAAAACTATCGGGGTAATCATTCCCGAAAGGATCAATAATTTCTTTGCCCAGGTGATAGATGGACTGGAGTCAGTAACACAAGAATACGGTTTTCATTTGCTAGTATATAATTCTCATGAGGATGTGGAACAGGAAAAAAAAATCATTTCTTATTTGCTGGGCGGCAGGGTAGACGCCATTATCATGTCTGTATCCAGTCAGACAAGCAGCTCTGAACATTTGATACAGGTTCAAAATCAAGGGATTCCTATCATTTTTTTCGATCGTATTGCCCAGGATATTCCCACAACCAAGTTTATTACCAATGATTTTGAAAGTGGTTATCTCGGAACCAAGCACCTGATTGAACAGGGCTGTAGGAAGATTTTTTTTCTATCACTTTCTAAAGAAATTACGATTGGTAAAGAAAGGTTAAATGGATACCTGAAAGCTATAAATGAATCAGGTTTGGCTTTTAAGGATTCGTGGGTACTTCACTGTACTCAGGAAGAAAATAAAAATGCAGCACTTATAGAGAAAACACTTTTTCCAATTGACAGGCCCGACGGTATTATATCTTCAGTAGAAAAATTAGCCATTACTACCTATCAGGTTTTGAAAAAAACAAGGCTAAAGGTCCCCCAAGATGTAAGGATAGTCAGCTTCTCCAACATGAGCATTGCGGATTTGTTAGATCCACCTTTGAGCACTATTGCTCAGCCTGCCGATAAAATTGGTATCGCCTGCGGCAAGCTTTTAATGAAAAAACTTAAAATAAAGAAGCAGGAAGATATACAGGATGAGGTTATCATAATTCCATCTGTATTACACATAAGAAAGTCTTCTCTTCATTAAAACGATGAACAAAAAAAGACCTCATCCATAGGAAGGGTCTTTTGAGTTGGTTCAATAGGTTTGAGTTATTATCTTTTTAAATCTTTGGTCCCCAACCAGGTTCATAATCCCTTGACCAAAGAGCCATGCCTTTGGAGTTTTTGATATGTCCATTACTCGGATCGCAATCAAAGTTTTCTCCTATGCGGTAAGAAATATTGGCTAAATGACAGAGTAGGGTAGATACCGCCCCTTCGTCTATAGTGGAGTTCTGTTTTTGCTTTCCTCTGATTGCCTCAAAGAAATTAACTACGTGGTCTGTGGTATTATCTCCTCCACCTCCCAGATTGGTACTTCCTTCTTCTCCCCTGGATTTTTCTTCTTTGATCAACTTTCCTGCTCTATCATAAAGCTTGTAAACACCTCTGTTTACGAATACTGAGCCTTCTGTGCCGTAAATGATGGTTCCACGGTCTGCACCATAAGTGTTCAGGGCATTTCGACTTTTACCATCCCATACAATGGTTTTATCATCCTCAAACTGGAAGGTGGCATACATGGTGTCGTACATGGTCCAGCCATCATCAACAAAATGGTATTTGCCTGCATCTACATTGACGTGCTTTGGAAACTCCACCTGCAAAGCCCAGCGGGCCACATCAAGTTCGTGCGTAGCATTATTGCCTGTCTCTGCTGTACCATAATCCCATCCATACCAATGCCAATTGTAATCCCATGTATCATGGGTATATTCTCTTCTCGGTGCAGGCCCCTGAAACAATTCCCAATCTAAACCCTGAGGAGGGGCTTGTTTAACCTGATGTGGAGTGGGTCCACGGCCATTACTGTAAAATGCAACGGCCCTATAAGGCTTACCGATAACACCTCCGTGAATTTCTTTAATAATTTCAATGGTATGATAAGATGACCTTTGTTGGTTCCCCATCTGAATGACCTTATTAAACTTGTCTCTGTATTTGATCAACAACTCGCCTTCTTCGGGACTGTGGCTACAAGGTTTTTCCACATACACATGTTTTCCGTTTTCTACTGCCATCCAAGTACCCGGAGCATGCCAGTGGTCAGGGGTGGCATTGATTAGTACGTCGATTTCTTTATTTTCAATGACTTTGATGATGCTGTTTTCCAGCTTGGGAATATAATCTATATGCTTGGCAAAACTTGCAGCAGCATTTTCCCTTTGTGATGCCATTACATCACAGAGTGTGTGCAAAACCACATTACTTTCTTTTCTTGCGATTGGGCTATAAAAAGCTCCTAACCTTCTACCCAAACCTGCAATAGCCACTTGCATTCGGTCATTGGCTCCCAGTATATTTCCATAGCTTTTGGCGGTAAAGCCCAATGCACCCAATGAGGAAACCCCGGCAGTTGCTAGAACTGATTTTTTGATAAACTCCCTTCTGGGATTGAAATTTTTGCTCATGGTTAATGGGTTTATTTAAGCGTTTTGATTTTAATGTTTTTGAAATGTACTTCATCTCCGTGATCCTGCAATAAAATATGGCCTTCTTCAGCCTCGCCAAAGTTCTCCCATATTTTGTATTTACTTCCAGCTACCAATTTGCGGAAATCCTCCGAACCTCTTTCATATTCCAAGACCTTCACACCATTTAGATAATGCTCCACCTTGTTGTCAGGATGTACTACAATTCTACCTTTATTCCATTCTCCTGGTCCTTTTACAAATCGTGCCTGTTTTGAAGCAGTTTTCAGATCATATAAAGATGCAAGGGTACGGTTACCATCAATGCCCATTTTTGCATCTGGATGGTTTTTATCATCCAAAATCTGGTATTCCAGACCAATGGCTGAACCTGTGTTTTTTTCTTCCAAGGTTACAAAATACTTTACTCCCGAATTGGCCCCCTCGGTAAATTTAAAATCAAAAGCCAAATCAAAAGCACTGTATTTCTCTTTTGTGACGATATCTCCAAAATTCGTGGATTCCCCGCCATCAGCTGCTTCTACCATCAATATACCTTCTTTGATATGCCAGCCTTTTTCAGGAAAATCATCCTTGTAAGCACCTATCCAGCCATCAGAATTTTCACCATTAAAAAGCAACTTCCAACCTTTTTCCTTTTCGAAATCAGTCAAATTATTCAAAGCGGTGCTGACCACGAAAATGTCATTTTTAAATGGGGTAGGTTCTAAATTTTCAGTTTTGATGCGGACTTTTCTAAAGTATGTTTTGTTGCCCTCATCTTCTGGATTATTGATGCTATGTACTTGTAGGCCAATGTGACCCTTATAGTCCATTTCATCCACTACATAGGCAACCTCTTTTCCATTTATCCAGGATTTGATTTCATTTCCTATGCACTCTATTCTGTAGTGATTCCAATCATTCATTTTAAAGGCGGACTTTGCCTCCGGATTCAGATCCAAAGGATATAACCAACCACGCCTTGCTTCATCATATAATCCACCGGACCAAGCTCTTTCTGTAGGATCTGCTTCTATTTGATAGCCATAGACTAAGCCATTGCCATCTCTTGCCTCTTGGTCAAACTGACCTCTGACCATCACGCCTGAGTTGCTGCTGAGGTCCTCTATCTTAAGCTCCAACTCCAGGATAAAATCGCTGTATTCCTTTTCAGTAATTAAAAACGTGTTGGGAGTATTTGACTTGGCTATTCCTATGATTTCTCCGTCTTTGATTTCAAAGT
This sequence comes from Mongoliibacter sp., assembly GCF_007692705.1. Classification (GTDB taxonomy): domain Bacteria; phylum Bacteroidota; class Bacteroidia; order Cytophagales; family Cyclobacteriaceae; genus Mongoliibacter. The sequence continues at coordinate 12,596 of NZ_REBN01000151.1, read as the reverse complement.
TGGCTTCCCCCATAACAGGTCTCCAACCATCTAGGTCTTTGCCGTTGAATAGGTCAGTCCAGGTTTCATCTCCTTGTTCATCATTTGCAGATTGACAGGCATAGCTCAAAAAAAGCACAAATAACAAGATGAGATAATTCAGTCCATTTAGTTTCATATTTTGGGTTTTGATATACGGATTTATTTTTATAATCCTTGAAATTCCTCATTAAAGCCAAATTTTCAAGTTATAAAAAGCATTTATTACGAAATCGATTTCGACTTTCAGCTATAATGAGTTATTAATTCTTTAAATTAGAAAATATCTTGATAAAAATAACAGCCGATGTATGTAATCGGCAAAACTCCCTCTAACTCATGCCTAAAAAACCCACACAAGCTAGAGCTATCTGCTTCTATCCTTTCTCGTATTTTACCAAGCAAAAATTTCATCTTTGTTTTTTTCTTTGGTTAAGCGCAATACCCTTTTGCATCGGGCAAAATATCGCCTACGAACGTATTTATCTTTCCGGCCAGGATGCCGCTACTCCTGTAAACTGGGAATTTATGGTGGATGGTGGGAGGAAATCAGGAGAGTGGTCAAGCATTCCTGTTCCCTCCAATTGGGAGCTACATGGATTTGGAACGTATAATTATGGACATGACCATAGTAATCCTAATAGAGTTTTGGGTAAGGAAAAAGGTTTTTATAAATATGAATTTGAAGCTCTTTCATCATGGGAAGGTAAGTCAGTGCAACTCGTTTTTGAGGGTGTTATGACAGACACTAAAATTAAAATAAATGGGGATGCGGTAGGAGCTGAGTTTCAAGGGGGTTTTTACCGATTTACTTTTGATATCAGTAAATTTTTGAATTTTGGTCAACAAAATGTATTGGAGGTAGAGGTGGCTAAGCATTCTGCAAATGCATCCGTAAACAGAGCTGAGCGTGAAGCAGATTACTGGATTTTTGGCGGTATTTACAGACCTGTATATTTGGAAGTTTTGCCAGAAGTGCATTTTCAGAGAATAGCGGTCAATCCTAAGGCTGATGGGAGTTTTGAAGCCAGACTATGGCTGAATGAGGTACTGGATCAGGGCATAATTGAAATGGAGCTTTTTGAGTCAGGTCAAAAGCAATCCCTTGGGACAATAAGTACATTGGTCGATGCAAGTGAAATTACCCTTTGGGGGGATTTTCCTGAAGTAAAAGCTTGGAATCCAGAAAAACCAATACTGTATGATGCTGTCTTCAGACTGAAAAATGAAGGTACAGCCATTTTTGAAAAAACAGAAAAAATCGGGTTCAGGACTGTAGAGCTTAGGGAACAAGATGGTATTTATGTTAATGATAAACGGGTAATATTTAAAGGAGTAAACAGGCACTCATTCCATCCTAGTTCGGGAAGAGCACTTTCTGAAGCCAATCATTTAGAGGACATTCTGTTGATGAAAGAGATGAATATGAATGCTGTGCGCATGTCTCACTATCCACCCGACGAACGCTTTTTGGCTCTTTGTGATTCATTGGGGCTTTTTGTATTGGATGAGGTTGCCGGTTGGCAACAGGGGTATGATACTAAAATAGGCCCAAAGGTGATCAAAGCTACGGTCTTGAAAGATGCAAACCATCCCTCTGTCATCATTTGGGATCATGGAAATGAAGGCGGTTGGGACTTCGAAAATGAGCAATGGTTTCATGAGTACGACATACAAAAAAGGCCAGTAATCTATCCTTGGTTGATTCGTAATGGTGTAGATACATTTCACTATTTTAATTTCAATGCCGGAGTCCAAAGGTTGACACGGGGGCAGACTCCATTTTTCCCGACAGAATTTATGCATGGACTTTATGATGGCGGACATGGTGCAGGCTTGGAAGATTATTGGACTGATTTTATGAAAAACCCTGTAGCTACCGGTGGTTTTCTCTGGGTATTTGCTGATGAAGCAGTGGTAAGAACTGATCAGGATGGCAAATTGGATGCTGACGGCAATCATGCTCCGGATGGAATCGTGGGGCCTTACAAAGAAAAAGAAGGAAGCTTCTATACGATTAAAAATATTTGGTCACCTATTCAGATTGTGCCTGCCAACGTCAATAAGAATTACAAAGGTGACATTTGGATTGAAAATACTTATATCTATTCCTCTTTAGAAGACTGTAAAATCGAATGGAGCCTTCATAAAATTTCCGGATTTGAAGAATCCATAAGATTGTCTAAAGGTGAAATTCAACTTCCTGAAATATTGCCGGGAGAAAGAAAACAAATAAAATTGCCCTTGTCAGACGAATTCAAATCAGCAGATTACCTGGAAGTAAGTGCATTTGACTGGTCTGGCAGAGAGCTTTATTCTTGGACTTGGCCCATTTCGAGTGCTCAAGAATTTGCTGAGCGAATATTAGCTTTCGATTCTATGGTAGAAGGCGTAACCTCCATGGAGGAAGAGGGAAGTATATTGACTGTTGATGCCGGCGATATGAAATATCTTTTTGACCTGAATTCTGGACATTTGAAAAATGTTTCAAAAAACGGAGTCCCTTTCCCAATAAAGGATGGACCTGTTCCCGTTGGAATTTCATCACAGGCAGAGGATGTAAGTTGGGAAATGGATGCAGATGGGAATGTTCTTGTCAGGACTACACATAGTACCTTTCCGAAACAAAGTATCTGGAAGGTTTATCCTGATGGCACTCTTTATTTTGAAGCAGATGGACCAATGTTGGGAGGACAGGAATTAGATTATTTAGGACTTTCATTTAATCTTCCGGAAGATGAAATGATAGGAGTGAAGTGGATTGGAGATGGTCCATACCGTGTATGGAGGAACCGTATGAAAGGGGTGGAGTTCGGACTTTGGGAAAAGGCTTATAACAATACGATCACTGGTTACAGTTATGAAAACCTTATCTATCCTGAATTCAAAGGCTACCATGCAAATCTTTATGCGATGCTTCTTCAGACTACAGCAGGAGATATTCAGGTAGTTTCGGGAAGTCCAGGGATGTTTTTCAAGCTTTATAATCCAGAAAATCCACCACAAGCGACGCCAGGAGTAACTCCATCCATGCCTGAAGGTGATATTACTTTCCTTCACCAGATTAGCCCTATAGGGAATAAATTTGCAGGTCCTCAGACCATGGGACCTAGTGGAACTAAAATTCAACCTGTGAGCCATTCAGGTGACAAGCCATTTGGCATTCAACTCTGGTTTACATTTCAAAATAATACACCCAATCAATAAGCTATTCACCATGAAAAACCTATTTGCTATTTTATTGCTTATAGTCGGATCTTCGAATTATGGCTTTAGCCAAAATATTAATGAAAACCCTATCCTCAGTCCCTGGGCTGATGATGTCAATCCCAATACCCCTCTGCAGGAATATCCCAGACCGCAGATGGAAAGAGAGACATGGCAAAACCTGAATGGTCAGTGGAATTACACCATCTTGGATAAAGGAGCTGCAAGACCTGAAAGTTTTGATGGAAAAATAACCGTTCCATACCCGGTAGAATCATATCTAAGTGGTGTAATGAAACCTGTGGGAGATGAAAATGAACTTTGGTACCAAAGGACGATCAACCTTGAAAATTCGCAGCGAAAAGGTCGGGTTTTGCTGCATTTCGGAGCAGTAGACTGGGAAGCAGAAGTTTTTGTCAATGGTCAATCAGTAGGTATACATCAAGGTGGTTTTGACCCATTTTATTTTGATATCAAAGATTACCTTAAAAGAGGAAAAGAGCAGGAAATCACCGTCAGAGTATGGGACCCTACAGATGAGGGGCCGCAGCCTCGGGGCAAACAGGTCAATAAGCCTAGAGGAATATGGTACACCCCTGTAACAGGGATATGGCAGACAGTTTGGTTGGAATTTGTTCCAGAGAATTACATTTCTCTTTTGAGAATCATTCCAGATTGGGAAAACGGAAATTTTTTAGTGGAAACTTCTGCTAAGCTTGTCACAGATGACTTTACAGTTGAGGTAAAAGCGTTTGAAGGAACAGTGATAGTTGCAGAATCTTCAGGAGAATTTGGAGAAGAACTGGTTTTGAATATTCCTGATGCAAAATCCTGGTCACCCAATCAGCCGCACCTGTATGATTTTGAAATCAGTCTTAAACGCGGAAATAGGGTAGTGGACGTGGTTAAATCCTATTCGGCTTTGAGAAAAATCAGTATTGGTCTTGATGAAAATGGGATGCAGGTAATGGAATTGAACGGTAAATCTCTTTTCCAGTATGGTCCTTTGGATCAGGGCTGGTGGCCTGATGGTTTATACACGGCCCCTACAGATGATGCTTTGCTATTTGATATTGTCAAAACCAAAGAGATGGGCTTCAATATGATCAGGAAACATGTCAAGGTAGAACCTGCACGCTGGTATTATCACTGTGACCGCTTGGGATTGCTGGTTTGGCAGGATATGCCAAGTGGAGACATGGGAAATGTGTGGGAACCCAAGCCTGGTATCTACAGAAAAGGAATGGAAAGAGAAAGGACTGAGAAATCAGAGAAAATATTCAGGACAGAATGGAAAGCCATTATAGATGCATTCCATCATTTCCCATCTATTGTGGTTTGGGTACCTTTCAATGAAGCTTGGGGACAATTCAAGACCAAAGAAATTACTGAATGGACGCAAGCATATGACCCAAGCAGGCTGGTCAATTCAGCTTCAGGAGGAAATTTTGAATTGGAAGGCAATAAATTGGTAGGGGATATTTTTGATGTTCACAACTATCCTGATCCTGTGATGCCTTCGCCCGATCTTTTTGGGAAAGTCAATATATTGACCTTGGGAGAATTTGGAGGTTTGGGTTTGCCGGTAGAAGGGCATACATGGCAGGAAAAGGACAATTGGGGATATCAGAGTTTCAAAAATCAGGATGAACTCTGGCAGCGCTACCAGCAGTTGATCAAAGATCTTAAGCTATTGATACCTAAAGGACTTGCAGCTGCTGTTTATACCCAGACTACAGATGTGGAAGTTGAGGTGAATGGACTGATGACTTATGACAGGAAGGTGATCAAATTCCCAATAGAAGAAATTCGGAAACTGCATCAGGAGCTTTATGATGACCAGGAATGAGTTTTTTGTTTGTTGAATTTGGAATCAAGTTTACAATAGGAATTACTGTAAGTCCAAATAATTGCAATAATCTTATAGATGAACGATAAATTAAATTATCGTTCAAATAAATGATATTTAAAATTATCCTTAAAATAGACGATAATTTGAATTATCGTTAAATTAAACGATATTTGAAATTATGATAGCAGTAATAAAAGGAGATATTATAGCATCGAGGAAAATTCAGGATCCCGAGGTCTGGATGAATCCACTCAAGGAGCTTTTGTCAAGATGGGGAGACTCTCCAAAAGACTGGGAGCTTGTTTGGGGTGATTTTTTCCAATTGGAAATCAAAGAACCAATAACTGCATTTGGAAAAGCTTTGGCTATTAAGGCTTTGATCAAGAATGTAGTACATAATAAAGAAGACAAGTCCAATGGTCTTCTTGATGTAAGGTTGGCAATTGGAATTGGAGCTAAAACATACGCAGGAACAAGAATATCGGAAAGTAACGGTCCTGCATTTATACATGCAGGTGAACGCTTTGAAAAGCTAAAAAAAGACAAGATCAATTTGGCGATCCAAAGTCCTTGGGAAGAATTCGATAAGGAAATGAATCTTTACTTGAAACTTGCAGGTACATTTATGGATTCTTGGACTGTTTCTTCAGCAGAGTTGGTTGCGATATACCTGGATAATCCTAAAGCAACCCAAGAAGAAATTGGGGAGAAATTAGGAATCAGACAGAATTCAGTCAGTGGGAGGTGGTCCCGGGCCAAAGTCGATGAACTGATTGAGATAAATAAGGTTTTTCAACATAAACTCAATAACTTATTGCAGTGATCTTTTTAGTCAAACTTTTATTGGCCCATTTGATCGGCGACTTTGTCTTACAACCTGATTCATGGGTGAAGGCCAAGGAAACCTACAAGCTTAAAGCATATCAGTTTTATATCCATGTATTGCTTCATGGCTTCTTGGTTCTTATTGTCCTTTGGGACTTATCCTATTGGCTATTGGCTTTGATCTTGGCTTTTTCCCATGCAGTGATAGATATCGTCAAAATTTTTATGCAGACTGACCAAAATAAACCCAAGTGGTTTATCATAGATCAAGGGCTACACGTATTCAGTATTTTGCTGATTTGGTATTTTTGGTTTCAGCCTGAAATCACATTTTCTGTTTGGATGGATAATCCATCTATCTGGATATTATTGACTTCATTTCTGTTCGTTACCTGGGTAGTGGGCATCTTGATCAATGCGCTTTTGGCCAATTGGGCAAAGGCTTTAGAGGAAAGTGAGGGAGAGTCTTTGGTAAATGCAGGAAGGTATATTGGAATACTGGAAAGACTGATGGTTTTTGTATTTGTGTTGACAGATCATTGGGAAGCTATAGGATTTTTATTGGCTGCCAAATCTATATTTAGATTTGGAGACCTGAAGGAGTCCAAAGACAGGAAATTGACTGAGTATATTCTGATTGGAACCTTGTTGAGTTTTGGAATAGCACTACTTACTGGTATGATGGTCAAATGGCTACTGGGTTATCAATGAGTTGTTTTTTATATTTCGAAAATTTCAACCTTAAACATCCATAAAATGCGCTATATATTCCTTCTGATTTGCTTCTTACCACTATTGATCCAGGCACAGACCGTATGCACCGCCGAGAGCAGGGAGCGCTTGGAAAGTATGTTGGAGGAACTGTCAGGGATGGAGCTCCAAGGAAAATCAATCAATGAGCTGAATGTCCTTATAGGACAGAAATTTTTGGGGACCCCTTATGTGGAAAAGACCCTGGAATTACCTGGAGAAGAAAAACTGGTGATTAACCTGACTGGTTTGGATTGTACTACATACTTGGAAACTGTGGTTACCCTTACAAGAATGGCCAAATTGGGGAAGAATACCTTTGAGGATTATGAACAGGAACTGGAAATTCTAAGGTATAGGGATGGGATGAGACAGGACTATCCTTCCAGGTTACATTATTTCTCAGACTGGATTTATCAAAATCAGAAAAAGGGGCTATTGAAGGATATCACCAAAGAGATTGGAGGAAGGTCTTATGCTAATAATCCTTCATTTATGTCTTCCAATCCTCAATATTATGCTCAATTAGGGAATCCTGAATATGTAGAACGATTAAAGCTTTACGAAAGTGAGATCAGTGATAGGACGTATTATTATATTCCTAAAGAGGAAATCAGCCAAAAGGAAAATAAGATCAAACCAGGCGACCTTATAGCCATCACTACCTCCATGAAGAACCTCGATATTGTCCATGTGGGATTTGCTGTTGAGAAAGAAGGGAGAATTCATTTATTGCACGCAGGAACCAAAAATATGAAAGTGGAGGTTTCTGAAATGCCTTTGCATGATTACCTGAAAGGAAATAAGTCACAGTCTGGTATCATGGTGGGAAGACTGATGGAGCCCGATAAGGCTTTTTAAATCAAAGACTTGATTTTATGGATTCATTGTAAAAAAGAAATTTCAATACTTTCTTTCTATTTATACTAAATTGCTTAATTACAGTAGTTTTTTAATCAACTTTACAATAAAAAAATGGCTAATACTAAAATCACTGTTAATTCAAATGGATCGTTAAAAGTTGAAGGTGACTTCGAAATTGTCGATGCTCAGGGTAATGCTTATGGGCTTCAGGGTAGGACCGTATTGGGACTTTGCCGCTGTGGTCTTTCCAAAAATAAACCTTTTTGTGACGGTTCACATCGTGGACATTTGGAACACAATGCGGTAGCTTTCGATCTCCCTCCAAAAAAAGTGTAGATCAAATAGATTTGAACAGGACCCAGGTTAATTGCTTATGTTAGTTAAATGACCCGGGTTTTTTCTGTTTTTTTTCTTTTTAACTCTTCTTTAATTTATAAGAGCTTTTCTGTACAATTTTGAAATATACCCCCCCCTGTATCGCACAGATTTTCAGTTACTCTCCATCAAATATTATTTAGTTTGGTGATAGATTTTAAGGAATTATAATTGATACTTGATTCTTATTCATGGTATCAGCTCCACATTCGAGATGGTGAAATAGGGTTGATGGCTGAATGGGATCGTCCAATAATTCAAAAGCCTCAGGTTATTTTCTTTTTTGAGATGTAAAGGGTAGTTCTCTAAATTATTGGAACTTACCTCATCGATTGATTTCAAAATTTTCACATTCTTATATCCCCATTTAATGCAGAGATATTCACTTTTTGCAAAAAGAAACATTTCTGAACTTTCTTATATAGCTCTTCCCTGTCTACTGGTTTGGTAATGTAATCATCCATTCCAACGGCAGCAGCTTTATTTTTGGCTTTATCTGTAGCATCTGCTGTCACGGCTATGATAGGAATATGAGTGTGATGATTTCCAGCAGATCCAGATCTTATGGCTTCTGTAGCTTCATAACCGTCCATCTCCGGCATCTGAAGGTCCATAAGGATAAGGTCAAATTTCTCTTCCTTCAACTTTTGCAGAGCTTCCACACCATTGTAAGCGAGATCAAAACTGGTATTTTTCCACTTTTTCAATATAGACTTCATGACCATCTGGTTGACAGCATTGTCTTCGACCACCAGGATGTTTTTACCACTGAGATCGTGAACACCATTCTTTAAAAAATCAGGTTCTTGGGCAGAGGCTGGTTCTGCATAATTGAAATCCAATAAAACTGTTACCGTTGTACCTTCTCCTTCTTGACTTTCTATTTCCAGCTTACCCTCAAACAATTCCACCAATGCCTTTACTATGCACAATCCCAAGCCAAATCCCCCAAACTTCCTTTTATCATTGATGGTCTCCTGAATAAAAGATTCAAAAATACTATTGAGTTTATGTTTTGGAATACCAACTCCTGTATCTGTAATTTTGATATTTAGACTGACTGTCTGATTGGCTTTCTGAGTAGTTTCAATGCTCAATTTTAAACTTCCTTCAGGAGTAAACTTTAGGGCATTGCCAAGTAGATTTTGGAAAATCTGTCTGGTTCTGGCCAGATCCCCAATAATGAATTTTGGAATCTGTCCAATTTCTTCATAAATGAATTTAAGATTCTTATCCAAAGCCTGTCTTTCAGTATTGGTTCTGACTTCTTTGAGCAGTTTATGGAAATTGAAAACCTTTTTGTCTAATTTCAGCTCCTTCTTTTCTATTCTGGAATAATCCAGGATATCATCGATGGCACTCAAAAGGCCAAGCGAAGAATATTGAATTACTTCAAGGTCTCCTTTTACTCTTTCATCCTTGCTTTGTTCCTGGACTGATTTGGATAACCCTATAATGGCATTCAAGGGAGTGCGTAATTCATGGCTGATATTGGAAAGGAAAAATGACTTGATCTCATTGGATTCTTCCGATTTCTCTAGTGCTAGTTCTTGCATTTGCTCTTTCTCAGATTTCAGCAAACGGATTCTGTTTGCCATGGACAAAGAAAGAAACATTACCTCCATGCCAGTCCCAAATTTGGAGCTGAATTCAGTCCAAAAGGAATTTGGAATAACACTGAAGTTATTCAGAATAAAGACCAAAAAGCCCAAGAAAAAAGATGTGATACCCAAACTGAAAAAGATATCGGGAGATTTCCCTTTGATATATCCGGCTACCAAAGAAGCTATAACATGAAACAAAATAAGGATACCCAATAAATTGACCAAAGGGTAATAAAACCTAATTCCAAATGGCACTGTGACTATCAGGATCATCAGCGTAATTAATAGAATAAACAGTATGTTAAAAGACTTATGTATCCCAGGACTGTATTCCTTTACATTTAGGTAAACTTGTGTATATCTTCCAAAAGCAATGGCTGAAAAGGTTGCAAAAATTAAAATTGATCGCTGGGAAAACCAGCCTGCATCAGGAGTGATATATTGGTAAAAATAGCCATCAAGTCCCATATGCAATAGAATGATAGACAAAACATAAAAAGAGTATAACAGAAAACTTTTTTCTCGGATACCAAAGTAGAAAAAAAGATAAATGATCCCTGCTAAAAAGAGTAAGCCATAGAACCCTCCAAAAATGAGCTGTTCAAAATAAGATTGTTCAATCAAAGACTCTGAATCAAAAATATTGAGGGGTAGATTGATAACCTCGCCATCACTTTGAAAATTAATGTAAAAAGTATATGTTTCTCCGGGCTCTAATTCCAATGGAAAGAGAATTTTTCTATGATTTACAGGTCTTAGTTTCAGGGGAATTAGGTCCCCGCTTTCAAAACTTGCAATGACTTGCTTATCCCTTATTTGGTAAAGATTAACGACATCAGTAATGGGTCTTCCGGTCTCTAAATAAAGTTTTTTGAATTTTTCAGAAGAATTGGAGAGTTCAAATTTCAGCCAATAATTTTTATCAGTGAAGCCTAAATTTGAATTTGCTGAAGCTACTTCGGTAAATTTAAACTCTCCTTCTCTTGATAGGAAAGTTTCAAAATCTAAATTTTCATCACCTAAATCAGCTATTTCAGCGATTTGAAAAATACTTCTTGGAAACTTTTCTGGAACATCCTTACCCAGTGTAGTAAGAGGAATTATAAACAGTAAAGCTAGTATAAATAGATTTTGTTTAAAGTTCATCTGATTGGTTTTTGGGGTGAAAAACATGATAAAGTACGCCTTTTCTGCAACAAATAGATGTAGGGCAATTTTCTTACATGAAGATTGTTTGGGCTCTAAAAATATATTTAAGTAAAAAAAATAGTAAAAAAATCATGTAATCATTTTTGATTCATGGTATGCGTAAAGTTTATAAAAGAAAAATAGGTAATAATCCTTGAAAAAATTCTATAATAACTGGTTAATTTTTATTTCAAGTTAAAAAATTTTCATCTCTATACTTTGGTTTTGGGTATTTATAGAAGCCTTCTCCGGATTTTTCCCCCAGCTTTCCTGCATCAATATATGATTTTAGAAGTGCAGCAAAACGCTGCGAAGCAGGGTCGGGCTGAGCAGAAGTGACACGCCAAGCTGTATCCAGTCCAATCTTATCTAATATTGCGAATGGTCCCGTGGGCATGTTAAAATTGACCATCCATGACTTGTCTATATCCTCTATGCTTCCAATATCTTTGGTCAGCAGTTTTCCTGCGGCCCCTATAAAGGCCATCAACATGCTGTTGAAAATATACCCCGGGTTCTCTTTTTTGACAAAAACAGGTAGCTGTTCCAGACTTTTTCCAAATGTTTCTAGAATCGGAATTAAATCAGGGTCAGTGCCGGGATGAGGCATGATGTCAACGACTTTCATATAAAATACATCATGAAAATGCAAAGCACAAAATTTAGCAGGTCTTCCCGAAATATCCGCAAACATAGATGGTAATAAAAAGGAAGTATTGGTTGTGAATATAGTTTTTTCCGGGGCAATTTTCCCGAACATTTCCCAGACCTCGTTTTTGACTTGAATATCTTCCAGTACACTTTCATTGATGATGTCAGCATCTTCCACCGCACTTTCAGCATTGTCTGTGAATATGATACTTTCTATGGCATTGATACCGGCACTTTCCTCCAGCCCGGTTCCTTTTGCCAGTTGGTGGATAATTTTGGTCATTGTGATTTTTGAAGCTTTCAGGGCTTCAGTACTGATATCATAGATTTTAACTTTATAGCCGGAAAGGGCAGATTGAAGTGCAACCCTACTACCTAAGGTGCCTGCACCGAGGATACATACATTTTTGATTTTCATATGTTTAAATATTTTGAGTTTCAATACTGTTAAATGCTTTTTTACCACAGGAACGGACAGCATGGATCAAGGCAGCAAAACGGCTATCATCAGCAAAGCCCATCTTATACCTTTTATAAATTTGTTGCGCAATCACTCCTACTTTGAAAAGACCAAAAGCGTAATAAAATACCATATTATCCATAGAGAGAGGGCTTTTACTTCCGTAATATTTAATAACCTCTGCTCTGCTTAGATTTCCTTCAGGGTAGGTGAGATTAAACATTTTCAAGGTGTCAGAATCACCTGCTTCACACCAATAAGCCAGTGAAGTCCCCAAATCCATCAGAGGATGACCTACTGTAGCCATTTCCCAGTCCAGTACAGCAAGGATTTCAGGGCTTTCAGAACCCTCGAGTACCAAGTTGTCATATTTGTAATCATTGTGGATAAAACCCACAGCTTCTTCCCTAGGCATATTTTTTTTCAACCATTCACTGACTTTTTCCATTTCAGGAATTTCATCAGTCTTGGCTTTAAAATAACGTTCAGACCAGCCCAAGACCTGTCTTTCTACATAACCTTCGGGTTTACCTAAATTGATTAAACCGGATTTTTCAAGTTCCAATTGGTGTAGCTCCAGTAGCCCATCTATAGTATTTTTAGATAATTGCTTAAAGAACTCCTTACTCAGCTTCAATCCATCAGGAATTCTGTTTCTAAGAATCAAACCATCGATTTTTTCCATAATAAAAAAAGGAGCCCCTATAATGTTTTCATTGTCACAACAATGCACAGGGGGAGGAACTTTGCTATAAGCCGCTTTTTGTAATGACTCCAACACCTGGTATTCTCTTACCATATC
>NZ_REBN01000049.1 GCF_007692705.1 Mongoliibacter sp. | reverse complement strand
ACACTTTATCGTTTGTGCCAATCTTCTTGGCAGTTGCTATGGTTCTACCAATCCACTATCAGAAAATCCAAAAAGTGGCAAACCTTACTTTTACGATTTCCCCAACCTTACCACAAGAGATTTAGCTAAGTCCCTGGAACATTTAAGACAACACTTAGGTATTTCATCTATTCATACCATCATAGGCGGATCACTTGGAGGACAAGTTGCTTTGGAATGGGCATATCTGCTGCAGGAACAGGTTAGACATACCATAATTTTAGCTTCCAATGCCAAAACATCCCCTTGGACCATAGGCTTCAATGAGACCCAGCGTATGGCCATAGAAGCAGATAGCTCCTGGGGAGAAAACAGTCCGGATGCAGGTAAAAAGGGGTTGGAAGCAGCAAGGGCCATAGCTATGCTATCCTATCGACACCCCGAAGATTTTGAAAATAAGCAATCAGATAAGGAAGCTAAATTAGATGGTTTCAGGATTTCTTCTTATCTCCGCTACCAAGGACAAAAGCTTGCCTCCAGATTCAATGCTTTCTCCTATTGGGTATTAAGTAAAGCCATGGACAGTCATGATTTGGGTAGAGGACGTGGGAATGTGAAAAATGCCCTTTCTGCTATTCCCTCCAAAATCCTGGCTATCGGAGTGGACAAAGATATGCTGTTTTTAAAAGAGGAATCTCAGTTTATAGCCAAGCATGTTCCCCGTGGGAGTTATAAAGAAATAGAGTCCTCCACAGGCCATGATGCGTTTTTGATAGAGTACGAACAGTTACAGTATATTTTAAGGAGTTTCTATTTGGAAGAAAACGATTGATGGATTGAAAGAGAATTAAAATGGTTTTTTATCAAAATATTATTAATAAGTATTAGAATTAAACCTGGTTTATTGAAATCTGAAATCTGCTTCAATTTTGGTCCAAGCTTCTGTCTTCAGGTGTAAATAGATGTTGAACTAGATTGATAATTGTAACATTGGGAATTATTTATTTATTTTATTTTAATTAATTCTGATGATAAATCAATTTGAAATAAATTTACCCATGAGATTTGAAGCTAGAAAAGGACCTTTATACGAAAGCACTTTAGGAATTCTAACAGGTTTATTTCTATATAGCTTATTTTCAGATAAATTTTCCTGGACATTCAGTTTGCTAATATTGATTCCAATAGCACTCATGGCATTCAATTATTTTTCTACGTATTATATCATTAAAAATAAGCTTCTTATTTACAGGTCGGGATTAATAAAAGGTAGTATTCCGATAGATGAAATTCGGGAGGTTGAACCGGATAAAACTTTATGGGCAGGTTTAAAGCCAGCCCTTGCCTCAAAAGGAATTCTTATTCATTATAATAAATTCGATGAAATATATGTAGCACCAATTAACAATGCTGTGTTTATAAGCGAACTTTCCAAATTGAATCCTAATATAAAAATCAAAAGTCAATCCTGATTAATACATTGGTTTAAGCTACGAGCCAATTCCCTACCGTTTACTATTTTTCCAGACAGATTACATAAATACCGCTGAAGGACTGGGAAAAAATCCTTTATTTTACGCAGAATCCAGAACCTCTATTCTATGAAAGTCATTGCCATTGGCAGAAATTACGCAGAGCACATTGAAGAGCTCAAAAACGAAAGGCCTTCCGAACCTGTAGTCTTCCTCAAACCTGATACTGCTGTATTGAAAAACAATGCCCCTTTTTTCCATCCAGACTTTTCAGAAAACATCCATCACGAAGTAGAATTGGTGCTGAAAGTTTCAAAAGAAGGAAAGTACATTCAAAAAGAATTTGCCCATAGGTATTTCGAAGAAATCGGGATTGGAATAGATTTTACCGCGCGTGACCTTCAGGAAAAATGCAAAGCCAAAGGTCTTCCATGGGAAATCGCCAAGGCCTTCAATGGCTCAGCTCCTATAGGTGAGTTTCTTCCTATTTCTGAATTCTCAGAATTGAATGACATCAATTTCCACCTAAATATCAACGGTGAACTCAGACAAAAAGGAAACACTTCTATGATGTTGTTTAACTTTGCCGATATTATCGCCTATGTTTCCAAGTTCTTCACCTTAAAAAAGGGTGATCTTATCTTTACCGGAACACCTGCCGGAGTCAGCAAAATCAATGTGGGCGACCGTCTCGAAGCATTTATAGAAGACAAAAAGCTATTGGATTTTGAAGTCAAATAAATTCCCCCTACTCTTATTCTTATTCCTTTCTCTCAACTTACAGGCGCAGGATTATCTTTTTCCGGTCAAGCCTGGTCAAAGGGCCTTGCTTGCAGGTAATTTTTCTGAAATACGGCCAAATCATTTCCACTCAGGAATTGATGTAAAAATCGGTGGTGTGGATGGAGAACCCATTCTTTCCATCACTGATGGTTATGTGTACCGGATGAAAGTTTCGTCCTATGGGTATGGAAATGTCCTCTATATCCGCCACAATGATGGACAATCCTCTGTTTATGCCCATCTGAGAAATTTCTCTCCCAAGATCATGGATTTCATGAGGGAGAGAATGTATGCTGAAAAGAAAAATGATCTGGAAGTCTTTTTGGAGCCTCAGGAAATTCCTGTCAAAAAAGGAGAGATCATTGGCAATGGTGGAAATACAGGAAGTTCAGGCGGACCTCATCTGCATTTTGAAATCAGAGATACACTTGATCATGCCATAGATCCATTCAAATATAGGTGGAAAGAAATTGTAGATACAACCTCCCCCATTCTTTATCGGATGGCATTGACACCTTTGGATTTTCTATCCAGGGTAGATGGTGAATTTGCCAGAAAAGAGTTTACACCCCTTATAGAAAGCGGTAAATACCTCCTGCCCCAAGATGTAAAAATCAGCGGAAGAGTGGGATTGGAAATCTATGCCATAGACAAAATGGATGGTGTAGGCAATACTTTTGGGATTCCTGTTTTTGAATTGAGTGAAGATGATAATCCACTTTTCAGGATACACATAGACCATATAGATTTTTACAAAAGCAGGTATTTACTCAGTCATGCCCATCAAAACAGGTTTACTAGAGTATATCATTACCCAAACAATCAGATGGAGCTCTATGATCCTAAATCTTCCGGTTCGGGTGCATTGACAGCACTGCCAGGAGAAAGTAAGAAAATTAATCTCGCTATGAAGGATTATTTCGGAAATACCCGCATGCTTTCTTTTCAGATCATAGGAGAAAAAGAAGAAAAGAGTTCTCCCAGCCCGAGAACAGTGAGCCATCAACCCACTGTCATTACTTACCATAGAGAGGTTATGAAAATTCAGGCTGGTTCATCAGAGTGGGGAGAAATGGCGCAGGTTCATGTACATGGATATATCATGGATCTTCCTCCCGCCTATTTGCAAAATGGGCGCAGAATTTACCTTTGGGACATGAATTATGGGGTTCCGGAAAAAATCGATATCTGTACAGAAACGATTTTTCCAACAGTTCAGAAAAAGATACCTTTTGGTGAAGAAATGGCCTATTTCAATAATGATGTCGGAATACATTTCGAAGAAAAAACCCTATTGGACGACCTTTTTTTAAGGATAGAAAAAAGTAGAAATGGAAGATCCAAAGCCATTAAAATCAATGCTCCTCAAGAATACCTACAGAGCAATATGGAAGTTCTTTTCAAAAATACAGGGTTTGAAGGTGATAAAACACATGCACATGTGTATTTTCAGTCCGAAAACGGATGGAAAAGTTTTGTAGGAGGCACTTGGGAATCTGAAGACATCCGTTTCAAAACCAGAAATTTTGGTACTTTTGTGATTGAGGAGGATAAGGTACCACCAGCCATCCGTGCTGTCAGGGTCAATTCAAGTGAATTACGTTTTATCATCCGGGATAACAAATCAGGGATCAGGGACTTTGAAGCTTTTGTTGATGGGGAATGGGTCTTGATGCGTTACGAACACAAGCAAAACGTCATTTGGTCAGAAAAGATAAATAAACAACCTTTCAAAGGAGAGGTTTTATTAAAGGTGCGTGATATGGCTGGAAACGAATCCCAATACACGAGCACTTTAAATTAAATCATAACCTTAAAAAGAAAACATTATGTCAGTAGAAGTAGGAAAAGCAGCACCAGATTTTGAATCAAAGGATCAGGATGGCAATACCATCAAACTTTCCGATTTCAAAGGTAAAAAGGTAGTACTTTATTTTTATCCGAAAGACAATACCCCAGGATGTACCGCACAAGCATGTAACTTAAGAGACAATTATGAAGCCTTGCAGAAAGCCGGGTATGTAATCTTGGGTATCAGTTCAGATTCTGAGAAATCGCATAAGAAATTCATCGAAAAGCAAGAACTCCCTTTTTCACTTATTGCTGATGAGGACAAAACTGTACATGAAGCCTACGGTACTTGGGTAGAAAAATCCATGTATGGAAGAAAGTATATGGGTACCGCTAGGACAACTTTTATCATCGACGAGGAAGGCAAGATTGAAGAAATCATAGAAAAAGTCAAAACAAAAGAACACACCAATCAAATACTCAAATAATTCCAATACAATGGAAAAACAATCA
>NZ_REBN01000050.1 GCF_007692705.1 Mongoliibacter sp. | reverse complement strand
ATCGATGAACTGATCTAAAAATTGTTAAAGGTTAAAAAGTTAAGGGTTAAAGCGTGGAGGCAAATGAACTTTTAACTATTAACTTTTTATTGATGAACTGAAGAATTGACGAATTGATGAACTGGGGAATCGGTGAATTGATCTATTAATATCTTGGCGTCTTGGCGTCCTTGCGTCGTTGCGTGAATAAAAAAAACCCTCGAGGTGTTGAAAACCTCAAGGGTTGGGTAACCTTGCCCCTAAAGCGGGAACATTTGTGAAAAGTAATGAATGCATGACTTACCCGATTTTAAATTTCTAATTTTCCATTTTAAATTCCCCCTCCCCTATTTACTCAGTCTTTCTCCTGGTGATATTGAACAGAAATGGATTAGGACAAAGCCTTCTTTCTCCCATGAGCTAGAATTTTTCCGCCTGCTTGGCCCACTCTAGAAATGCCTTATTTGCTTTTACCTCAATGCTCACTGACCTGATAATTTTTTTATCTCCCGAACTGTAAACAGCAGTAATTTTATGTCTCCCTTCTTTTAAAGCAGGAGCCAAAACCGGGTTTGCACCACGGCTGACCAGTCTTCCATTGATGGTCCAGTAAATACTCTTTTCAGGGTCGGGATTATTGGGGTCATTTATAGTGGCACGCATATCAAAAGGCATATCCGGAAAAACATGAGTTCCCTCTTTCGGTTCCGCGATTTTCATTTCTGCAGGCAATGCCGGCACTTTGTAGCTTTTTCCTATAAATTGCTCGGATCGGAATCCATTAGACAACCTCACTACCAGCCTGATTTCATGGCCTTGCATTCCAGCTATGTTTACCAAGGCAGAACCTTTCACCAAGCCTGTGGCATATTCACTGTAGCTTCCCGCTTTTCCCAAAATCAATATATCCACAAATTCATCTTCAGAGGTCCGGTCATTTTCCCAATCCACCTGAACCAGTTTACCATACTTCAGCAACCATTCTTCCTGACCTCTCCAGTCTGGAGCAATGCCAAAGCGGTTTAAATTTGGTTCGGGAATTTCTTTACCTTCAAAAAGTCTGAAAAGTACTTTTCTGAAATTGGGTTTGCCTTCAGGGATTTTTTCTTCGTATAACCTTTCATCCTTGTACATCAAACCTATGGCTACACTTTTGGGCAACACAGGAAGATCGACTTCCAAAAATGCTGTTCGGGCTTCCCCTTCAGAAAGGCAGACATCCGATTCAAAATCTACCTCAGGTACTGCTTTGGCCTGTATTTCGTTTTTGCTTCCCAGTAGCACTACTGTGTAGGGACTTTTTCCGATTTTGGCTTTTGGTGTATGCTCATCCACCGAATAGCCGGGAAGACGGGTAAACTTATGCCTTTCATCCAACACCCCTCTAAACCTTATAAATTCCTTTTTCATAATATCCTTATTGTTATTTTACATCGTCCATTCATCATCCTAAAGCAAGTCCCTAATCCGCTCCCATTGGGTTATAGAAGTCCTTCTCGGTCTCAAGTAACTCATAAAGTCACCGACACATTGATTCCCGGTACATCCGCTGGCAGTGACAACCGTATTATAGAATATATCAAAGGGAATATTATCCAGGTAGCCATCATTGGGGTGGCTTTCCGTATTGGAAGGCACATTTCCCGAAGTTGGTAATTTCACATGCTTTAGCCCCAGGTTGTGCCCCAGTTCATGGGCTGTTGTTACCCTTAAATTTGAATTCTCACCTACTGAATCTCTATGCAACTCATTCCAACTTACTTTACCATTTAACCTGGCCAAACCATTAGCACTAACCGTATTACCATTTGAGTTTACAAATGTTATTGGTCCATTCAGCACAGCTGAAAACAAGGCTGAATTGGACATGTTATGATCATTGACAAGACTTACCCTTCTATTTTCCATTCTGTTCAAGAGCTCGGATCTTCCTGCAGAATCGCTCATATCCAAATGTGTAAAAAAGGCCCATATTGGAGCATGATTTACGTCGCCCATGCTACTGGGTAACAAATCTATTGCTCTTTCAAAATTGTATTCTGCCTCATCATCCGTGAGAAGATTGTTCCCGTGTTGGGTCAGTCTCCATCGAGACCATCTGAGTTTAAGCCTTTTTTCTCCTTGCCAGTTTATGGAAATTGTCTTTTCGGTCATCACCTCATATGGATACCGCTCATCTGTCCATAAAGTTATTTCGGCTGGTTTTGTACCGGTGGCAAGACCAGCAGGGACATAGAAATTGAGACTGTGATCTGTAAACCTCCTTTCCAGACTGTCTTTCTGAACCGCAAGTATGCTGGTATTGGCTCCGCTCAAATCCTGGGTATTGGCAGCACCATTTATAGGTATCAGGTTCCAATTGCCTATTTTCACCTTTCCACCTACGTGGATTTGATCGAAATTGAACCCATTCCTGTCTACGCTGACAAATACCCTGATGATGGTTCCTTTTCTGGATATAAGTGGGACATCATTTGGACCTTTATCATCTAAATTGAAATTCTGTATGCCCTGTGTGACTTCCACAGCCTCGATGGTAAGTGTAGGTTTGATGGTAACAGGCAGCCGGATTTCTTCTGTAACTTTCCCGCAGATACCGGTCACTTCCAGTTCAAACCTCAATGTTCTTTCCACATTAATATTATCCGGAATGCTAAGGGTATGTGAGCCTGAACTTGGGAGGTTATTTCCTGAAAAAAGTATCGCCCCGTTAAAGTTGAAAACAGTAAGTTTGACCTCTGAATTTTCAGGATAAACCCGCCAACTGACTTTTACCTGTTCCCCGGGCTCTGCATAGGAAATGTTTTGTTCGTTGATAGAAATATCAAAACGCTCCACTACTGTCCTTCCTCCAGCCAAATTGACTGAATTGCTGTTGATGGAGTTTGGTATAAACCAGTCGCATCGGTAAAATCCATTGCCGGGGTTTTGGACCCATACAGGACCTTCAGTAGCAAGTGAAGGGACCTTCACGGATAAGTTTGTTGGGGAAAGGGACAAAATCTGTCCTTCTACAGTTCCATTGGTTCCATTTGTAAAAAGGACTTTACTACTGTTGTTAAATCCCTGTCCTGAGATATTAATATTCTGACCCGGACATGCCTGATTAGGGGAGATTTCGTTTATCAAAAGTCTTACAAGAGGAGCATCAGTAATGACAGGCATCAAGGGCATTCCTTTTGCCAAGCATTCCAAGATTTCCAGTTCCCAATCCGTGAACATAGGGATAAAATCGAAACCTATAATATCGGGCTTTTGGATAACAGGTCCTCTGTATGGACCATCATCCGGCCCACACATCCCTTGAGATTGGCCCATGAGCATATGCAAGGGCAAGGTAGATCCATTGTTGTTTGCCTCAAGGGCAGCTTTATGGATTTCGGGCATCCTGTCCACCCCTTTGAAACCAGCTTTGATTCCCAACAGCAATAAAGCGCCTTCAGTGTTGTCTTTTGCTGTCATAAGGGCGGCATTGTATAAGGCAAAGAGATTATCCTCTGTTATCCCCAATCCCTGACCTTGATCGACGACCTCATTTTTCCTAACCCCTTTTTCCTGCTGATCTAAAAATCGGTGGAGGATAGCAGGTGAGGATTTTGGAATAAAAACGGATTTATCGGCATACTTGGCGATAGCATTTCCCAGGTCATGAGGGGAGTGGAAGCGCATGCCGGTATTCAATCTCATTATTTTACTGATATGCCCGGACACCTGATTCAATTGTTCAAAGGATCTCGGATTTTGAGAAACCCTATGAAGCATTCCGAAAATGGTGGACTTGAGCTTGTAACCTGCTTCTTTATTCAAATTCAAGGTGTTCCATACATCATTCATAAGATCCGGTTCCCTGAAAATGGGTGGTAAGGGGCAAGCAGCAGTCTGAAGCAATGATAAATGAGAAGCGGTATTGACTGGGGCAATGGAAGAAAGTGATTGTGCCAGGTTGATCAGGAAGTTTTTATCTACAAAACTATCGGTCTGGACAGAGAGATTCCTGGCATAAGGTTCTATCTTTTCTGAAATTTCAGCCCTTAAAATTAGCGGGGAGGTCCTATTAAGGCTGATTCTTCCGGAACGGGATACGGTTTCCCCTCGTTTTCCAAACACCTGTACATGGCCAAAAGCCATGGTGATTCTCATTAGTCTTGAACTTCTATTCTGTGCTTTGAAGTATAAGGAATAAGAGCCACGGTCATTGGTTAGTGTTTCTGCCAAAAGATTCCCTCTGCTGTCAAAGAGTTTAACCAAAAGTCCGGGCATTCCCTGTCTCCTGTTGTTGATTACCCTTCCTTGAATGTGATTTGCGTTGGCCATATCGTTCCCATTTAGAATTTAGTAGGTTAAAGCCCTCTTGAATCCCAAAATAAAGGTTTTGGGTTTTCAGGAGCTTTCTAACATATATTGATATTTATATAGCTGATTATCAGTTTACAAATACCATATTAATGTAGCCATTTTGAGCGGGAGTTATCTGAGCTAACTATTTTATCGCTCTTATGAATGATTATTACTGGAGATTGAAATAGAAAAATCTATGGATTGTAGGGTGGGTTTGTATTGATGAACTG
>NZ_REBN01000051.1 GCF_007692705.1 Mongoliibacter sp. | reverse complement strand
AAATTATCAAGGTCAAAATTGTTGGAGGTATATTGTCTTACCTGAATGACATTTCCAAAAAACCCTAACCCACCTTTTAGAATAAAATCATGGCTTTGAGTGGAAAAAATGGCACGTCCTATGGTTAAATCTGCATAAGTACTGGAAAAATCAGCTACTGTCCTGACATTTCCGGAAGTATTAATGAGCGGTGTTGTAAAAGGTTGGAAAGCTGCATAAAGGTTATAAAATAAGGCTTTCCTTTTCCATCCAATACCAAAACCAACAAACCTGTTAAAACTACTGGGGTCTGTTTCCAAAAAGTTACCCAATCTACTATACATATTCCCTAATCCCATTTGATATCCAAAATCACCGGGACTTATGTAATACATATTACTTTTATCAAATTTCTCAGATGTGGATAACTCCTGCTCTTCATCCAAATCAATCACCTGGGCTGATACAGGTCTACAGCATAGAAGTACTAAGAGAAAAGAATTGACAACAATTAAAAATCGGATCATGGCTTTTTCATTTTTACAAAAGCAAATGAATATAAAACCTGAAATCCAAACAAGCATTCAGGACAACGCCACTGAAACTTGTGATGATTGATCTAAAAAATGATTTTTGTGTTTATATGATATACTTAATTTCCTGCTCACTTCAATCTCTAAAAATATTGACTACTTCTATCCAATAGAATAAATATCTAATCTGATAAAGTGCATTTTTACCAGTAGTTTCAATTCATTGATTTATCGATTGCAATTGGTCAATATCAATAAGTATCTAATATCAATGAATATCGATCCTAAGCCAAATCGGCTATACATTTAATTATCAAAGTCTGTATACCCAAACCAATACCTCTACTTGCTCAGTACTTCAAACAGCCTCGTATTATCTTCATGTTCCAAAAAAGCATTGAACTCCAAAAAATACTTCCCGGGATCTACTCCTACAAATGCTTTGTATCTATCCTCCTTTCCTGAATACATTTCCCTTTCCAGGGTAAAAGGTGCATGTTTTTGTGAATAGGCATACCAGTCCTCCAGGTTATCCACAACGAAGGCTATGCTTGTTCCCTTCTTTTCTGTGTAATTGTGCATGCCCCGCTTTTCGTCGACCAATCCAATATAACCCGTTTCAGAAGCCTGATAGACTTTTGCCCAGCCTTGATCCACAATCAAGGGCAGTCCGATTTGTTCTTCATAAAAACGCTCTGCTTCCTGCAGATCCTCATAATACATCCATGTCACTGTCCCATAAAATCCCAATTCCAAAGGATGTGCATTCAAAGCAGTGGGCAAGGCAGGGTATCGCCTCAATTGAGGCATCAGCTTTTCATTTTCGGGATGCTGTTTGAAAGTCTCAAATTCCAGCAGGTATCCTTCAGGATCCACAGCCACAAAACCATCATGGGCATTGTTTTCCTTGGGTTTATAGGTGTACTTGATTTCCACCTCTTTCTCCTGAAGAAAATCATACCATTCAGGCAGCTGATCGGTAAGCAATGCTATGGCAACTGTCTTTGGTTCCTCAGCCTTATGTCGGCCCAATTCAGCATCCACCAGTGTAATAAAGGCATCCTCAGAAACCCGAAATGTCTTTGCAAATTCATAATCGGAGACTTTTTCCATCCCCAGTAGATTTCCATAAAAATCTTCAGCCCTTGAAAGATCCTTGTAATACAGGAAAATATTGGTTGCCTTAATTCCAAAATCAGGTAAAGTCCTGAAATCGGAATGCTTCGCCAATAGCTGATTGATATAATGCGGGGGATAACCCAATAGCCTTCCAAATCTTCTGGCCTCAGCTTGCTGATTATTTCCGGAAGCCATACTTTCTTTGAGGTCAAGATAGGCCTGAAGTGCATTTTCTTTATGAAAAATCAACACTTCTTTGCCTTGCGCTACCTCAATAGGAAAAAGCTGGGTTGGTACCAAATTCCCTTCTCTGTAAACACCGATTCCATATTTTTCAGCAATTTCTTGGGCTTCAGACCATAAGTTATCCACATCCTTGGCATGCATGGGTTCACTTAATGCCAAAGGCTTAACGTCTGCGGCTACCATTTCAGCAAAGGCCTCCATCTGGCCCAAAAGCATGCTTTTTTCACCCTTTTCACAGGCTAAACAAAAAATCATCAAAAAGAGAAAAAGGTATCTATTTTTCATGTCAGGCTAATATTTTTTCATTTAAATGGAATCTCTAGTGCCATTAAAATTTGCTTCGCATAGTCCTCATTCCCTACCTCTTTGAACGCTTCATAAAAAATCGGAATTAAGATTATGCCACGATAAATATGGTCTAGAATCAGTAATTTAAAACCTTATCTGATTTTTTGAAATTTAAGCAAATATCATTAAAAATTAGATTTAAATCTGTTTAACGGAAATGTCTGCCAAAAAATGTTACACAATCATTTAAGCAAATTCCCACGCAACTCTGATTAACGATTATGGCGGATCGTAGGCGATTGAAATAATTATATCCTTTATTCTATATCAAAGATAAACCTTAAACCTGACCATAGGATGTGGATAACTCCCCCCCAATGAGACCCCACATGACTTTAGTAATGATGTGGATAAGTCCCAAGGAATATGAATATCAAAGCCCGGAATAGTGGCCAATTCAGGGATCCAAGTTCTCACATAATCTCCTTTTTTATCATAATTCTGTCCTTGTCTAAGGATGTTGAAGTACCTGTTTTCTCTAGGATCATTCCCTACTCCCGCCACATACATCCAATTTCCCCAGTTGCTGCAGACATCATAATCGATCAGCATACTTTCAAAATAAGCTGCTCCCCACCTCCAATCGATTTCCAGATCATTAACCAGGAAAGAAGCAACATTTTGCCTGCCCCGGTTTGACATAAATCCTGTGGCATTCAGTTCCCGCATGTTGGCATCTACAAAAGGAATCCCTGTCTCTCCATTGGCCCATTTCCAGAATAGTGATTCATCACGTTTCCAGTTATCCACATCATTTTTGATGCCTTGCAACTGAAAAATCTTTGATCCATGCTTCTTGGCTATGAACCTAAAATAATCTCTCCAAATCAATTCGAAGATTAACCAATAAGTAGATTGGTTTTTTTTGACCTCTTTCTCATACCTCTTCACCTCCTCATAAATATACCTAGGGCTTAGACAGCCCAATGCTAACCAAGCTGAGAATTTCGAACTGTAGTCTGCACCCAATAGTCCATTTCTAGTTTGCTTGTAATCCTTCAGGCAATTGTTTTCCCAAAAATAGGTCTGAAGTCGCCGAAGACCTTCCTCTTCTCCACCTTTAAACACCAACACTCTCCGAGGGTCAGGCTCCGGCTCCTCCAAACCAAAATACTTCATATCAGGTAGCTCACCTTTATCTCTATTTAAATCAGGAAATTTCAATGTCCCCGGATTGGGATAAGTCTCTCTGATCTTCCCATATTTTTCACATTCTTTCCTAAACTGAGTAAACACTTCAGGCACTTGACTTACAGGAAATGGTAAATCTTCCAAATGGTATAAAGTGCTCTGCCAAAAACCTTCCGTTTTTATTCCCTTTTTCCACAGGTTTTGCTCAAGACTTTCTTCAACCAACTTCTCTTCAGGAGTAACTTCTTCGGAGAAAAAGACAGCATTTGCTTCAGATACCTCTGCTATTCGAAGCACCTCCTCTTCAGGTTTTCCCTGACATATAATAAGTTCTGAACCAAGATTCTTAAGGTTTTCCCTGAGATTCTCGACTGCCTCTATGAGAAATTTGGTGCGGTGTATTCCTGTCTTTGCGAAACCTATTTCTTCCAAAGAAAACATCCTTGGATCAAAGCAATAAACAGGTATGATTTCTTTCGCATTTTGTGCAGCGGCAAATAAGGGTGCATGATCATGCACCCTTAAATCATTTCTAAACCAAACAACAACTCTTTTGTATTTCATTTGCAATTTAAACAGCCTGTTAAATAAAAGTGTTTGCGCAAAAGGCAGGAATAATGCTTATTTAAGCATTATTAAACCGCTTAATACATCTTACCAAATGAAAAAAGTCTTAACCCTTATTTTTGTCCTAAGTTCATTTTGCAGTATCGCCCAAGAAAAACCTGGAAATCAGGAATTTTGGGACTCCCTGAAGAAACACTGCGGGAAATCCTACGCAGGTGAAATCATGACCCCTTCTGAAAATGACCCCTTTACGGGAAAAACCCTTATCATGCATGTGGTGGACTGTGGAGATGATTTTATCCACATTCCGTTTTTTGTGGGTGATGACAAATCAAGAACGTGGGTTCTAACCATGGAAAATGGCTTGATTAAACTTAAGCATGACCATAGACATGAAGATGGCTCAGAGGATGAGGTGACCCAATATGGAGGAATTGCTTCTAATACGGGAATGTCAAAAATTCAGTTTTTCCCAGCTGATCAGGAAACCACAGACTTAATTCCTTATGCGGCCAACAATGTATGGTGGATAACTTTAGAGGAGGATTCTTTTTCATATAATCTGAGAAGAATTGGAAGCGACAGGTACTTCTCTGTCAAGTTTGATTTAAGTAAAGAAGTGGAAAGCCCTGGACCGGCATGGGGCTGGGAATAAA
>NZ_REBN01000083.1 GCF_007692705.1 Mongoliibacter sp. | reverse complement strand
AGCAACCGAAAATGGTGCTTTCTCTCTTATTGGTGGAGGTGATTCTGCAGCAGCGGTTAATAAATTTGGCTTCACCGATAAAGTCTCTTATGTGTCTACTGGTGGAGGAGCATTGTTGGAACATATGGAAGGTAAAATGCTTCCTGGTGTTGCAGCATTGATGCCATAAATCAATAATCAAAAGTTTTAATTGAAAGCCCGGTTGGAACCAATCCTTCCGGGTTTTTTTAATTTTAATCATAGGGTTGATAAATTGAAAGACTTGAAAAATTTGCTGCTAAGGCTATTACTTTCATAGTATTGTCTAAATTAGCTGTTAATATTGATCACCCGTTAGGTCTAGTGTAAATGAAATATTTGAAAGGGTTTAAAGCTTTCTTGGTCGCTGGTTTGGCATGTTTGTCAAGCTGTATGGAGTATGAAAAAATCAATACAGCCTGTGAAGTTTATTTGATGACCGAAGATGGATCAGAATGGTTTTACGAAATCAATGAGGATATCAGAAGAAATAAGAAAACCGGAGTCTTTACCTATCGGGATGAAGATGGTTTGTTATGGTCAATATCAGAAGATGCTGACGGGAATTATTGGTCCAAAAGTACCGGTCAAAATCCTATTCGGGTGGATAGGATAGTTTGTGGTAATAGGGTTTATCTAGAGCAGGAACCTGAAACAGGTGAGGAAGAAGGCGGATAATTAAACCCGGCTTCTTTCAATACACCTCATATTTTTATTATTATCAATCCATACCCGAAATAAAAGGCCAATATAAAAACTGGTTCTATTTTAGAGTTATTACATTTTTCTATATTTCCTCACCCTTTCATCTTCAATTGTACCGGACCAATTCAGTCCAAAAGCAAAATCATAAGAATTTCCTGATTCATCTATATGGACATCCATATCATGAGGAACGTCTTCCTTTTGAAGTTCCACTGTTTTCATATCTGCTGGCATTTGTACAGGCAATAGGGCAGACGGCTCTTTTTTCCCACTCAGAATATCCAAAATAGCCTGATCTTGAACTCCAAAATGTAATAAGATGCCATGAGTCTCTTTTTCAAATTCCCCAAAAATCATAGGGTTCCCTGTTTCAATGATGGTTATAACAGGCTTATTTCCCATTTTCTTTTTAGTATCCAAAAGTGTCTGCAACTCTTTATAATTGGAAGCAGTGATGCTTTTGTCCTTGTAAGTCCTGTTGTTAATATCTGGTGCAATTACCGGGTCACCTGCAGCCAAGCTTTCAGACCGGGCATACTCAGCCTTATATGGCCCATATTGTAAGCTTATGGGGACATATCCTGTTCCGCCTTTTTCTCTATCCTCTGGGTCATAACCTGTACCTGACTCTGGGTTGCTGATAAAAACCAAAGCCACTTCAGCCTCATCAGCATTATCAACCAATTCAAAGTATTTTGAGGCAATTGCTAGGTTGATTGCATCAACCCATTTTTCTTCCGATTTAATGCCCCACCAATTGGTGGTGGAGGGGATATATTTTTCAGGAATAAAAACTTTGGTTTTTTCCTTTAAAGGCAATATTGAATTTTTGTTTTTGAGTAAGACGATAGATTTCAGCTGAGCTTCATAACCTTCATCCATAAATTCAGGCTTGCCCACTATTGATTTGGTTTCTTCGGGGTTTAGGTATGGGTTTTCAAA
Source organism: Mongoliibacter sp. (assembly GCF_007692705.1). Lineage (GTDB taxonomy): Bacteria > Bacteroidota > Bacteroidia > Cytophagales > Cyclobacteriaceae > Mongoliibacter. Next base: position 18,032 of record NZ_REBN01000083.1, on the reverse strand, counting down.
TAATCCTGCCTGAAAAATATTCCTAAGTAGTCTAACTGCAGATTTTTCAAACCTTTCGCGCATCCAATCTTCACCATGTTCATTTACTCCCATTTGGTACGCCGCCAATACTGGCTTGATGTCATTATTTCCCCCAAACTGGTCAGCACCTGCCATGAGTACTTGATAGTGTCTTTCCTCAATGGTTTTTTCCTCCATTCCCCATGGTTTACCCATGAAGACTTCCGGCTGAGGGCCTTCATTTCCAGTGACTCCCCAATCTGTACACACCACTCCATCAAACCCGTATTCACCCCTCAATAAATCTGTGATGAGGTACTCATTGAAAGCATTTGCTGTATTGAGCTGATTTTTCCTGTCTTGTCCATAGGAAATGGTATAATAAGGCATCACTGCGGTTGCTGATTTGGTCTTACCACTCAGTTTGAAGGCACCTTGAGTAAAAGGGAGTAAATGGTCTTTGAAATTATTGCCAGGATATACAGCAAATTTACCATATGCGAAATGACCGTCTCTGCCACCTTCTTCTGGACCTCCTCCAGGCCAATGCTTTACCATTGCATTGACACTATGATAACCCCATCCATTAGAAGTTTCATAGTTGTTTTTAGAAGTTTGAAAACCATCAACATAAGCCCTTGCCATATCAGCAGAAAGGGTAGGATCTTCTCCAAATGTTCCTTTGAGCCTGTTCCACCTGGGTTCTGTTCCCAAATCTATCTGCGGTGAAAGCGCGGTTGTCAATCCTAGTGCTCGGTATTCAATAGCGGCAACCTCACCAAAGCGCTCAACCAGTTCTGGGTCAAAGGTAGATGCAAGGCCTAAGGATTCTGGCCACATAGAAATAGTCCCCCCGGCACCCGCATTATACTCCGTTCTGGCTACAGGGCCATGCCTTGGATCAGAACTATTGTTAGCAGGAATCCCCATTCCTAATCCCTCTACAAAGGCCTGTGCTTCATTATTCCAACGGGCAGCTGTCTCTGGACTTTCTACCCTGGTAATCAGAACATGGCGAAGGTTATCTTCTTTTAAGAATTTTTTCTGTTGGTCGCTCAAGGAAAAAGAGGACATGCCACTTTCAGGTAATGGCTTTCCTCCATAGGTGCCTGCACCAAACCCACCGGGAGCAGCAGGGATAGACTGGTGGGAACTGTACAGCATCAGGCCCGCAATCTGTTCAACTGATAATTTTGAGGCAAGGTCTTTTGCCCTTTCATCAAAGGAAAGCCTCCAGTCTTCATAGTCATCCAATTGGTTATTCTGATTGAGGTCCTTGAATTGTAGTCCATTTATATCCAGAATTTTTACACCTGAGTTTTTTGAATATCCCAGTGTTGCTCCTCTGCTTTGCGTAATTATGGTAATGCCACCATCTAGCGCTTCCTGATTCAGTTCATTTTTCTCGCAAGAAAAGAAAAGCATCCCAATGAGCGCAGGAAATGCAAACTTGTTCATTTTCATAGTGTTCGTGGTTATTTGTACCAAATATATTTCAAAATGTAATTAATACATAATGAAATTTGCTTTAGTGCTTGAATACGGTTTTATTTGGGGGTTAATTTTAGTTGAGAGTAACCAATCCTACCCTGTATATCCCATTGATACTATAGTGTAGTTCCAAAAGAATGAATTTGAATTATATTTCCTGAAAATCAAAAACCTATGATAACCTCTAAGTCCTTTATAAAGGCAATTTTAGCCCTGATTGTATTCACGTTTTTGCTGTCTTCTTGTAGCGATAAAAAAAGAAGTGGAGATCCCAAAGTTCTTATTTTTAGTAAAACTGCAGGATTTTACCATGAGTCCATCCCGGACGGGATAGCTGCCATCATGAAGCTTGGAGCCGAAAATGGTTTTCAGGTGGATACCACTACCAATTCGTCACTGATTAATGAAGAAAACCTAGAGCAGTATGCCGCTGTTATTTGGTTGAGCACCACTGGAGATGTGTTGAACCATTATCAAGAAGCTGATTTTGAGAGATATATTCAAGCAGGTGGAGGTTATGTAGGTATTCATGCTGCTACAGATACAGAATATCACTGGGGTTGGTACAACCGTCTTGCTGGTGCGTATTTCTGGAATCACCCAGGAATGGGTGATCCTCATCCTAATGTCCAAGACGGTTCCATCAATGTAACTGATAGAACACATCCAACTACCAGGTTTCTTCCGGAAATATGGAACAGGAGAGATGAATGGTATAGTTTTAAACAGATGAATCCTGACGTGAATATTCTTATGGATATTGATGAAGACAGTTATCAGGGTGGATATGCCATGGGGCACCATCCAGTAGCTTGGTATCATGATTTTGATGGTGGTAGGGCATTCTACACAGCCGGTGGACACACCAAAGAATCATTTGAGGAAGAACTTTTTCTCCAACACCTTTTGGAGGGGATTAAATATGCTATGGGTGATAATAAAAAGCTCGATTACAGTAAAGCCAAATCCCAAAGAGTACCCGAAGAGAATAGATTTGAGAAAATAAATTTGGTTGTGGGTGAGTTTACTGAGCCTACAGAGATGACTATTTTGCCTAACCTTGACATTCTCATTGCCCAAAGAAGGGGTGAAATCCTACATTTCAAAAATGGAGACAGTACCGCAAGGGAAATAGCCAAACTTGACGTGTATTGGAAAACTGATGTGCAGGGAGTCAATGCTGAAGAGGGATTGATGGGATTACAAAAAGATCCAAACTTCAAGAATAATGGGCATGTCTTTGCCTTTTACGCTCCTTCTGGAGAAAAGGAAATTAACAGACTATCCAGGTTTACTTTCAAAAATGATACCTGGGACATGGGTTCTGAAAAAGTGATTTTAGAATTTTATTCCCAGAGAAATATTTGTTGCCATACCGGAGGTTCTATAGCGTTTGATAAGGATGGCTTACTCTACTTGTCAACAGGTGATAACAGTACCCCATTTGATCAGTCCAACAGCAAATATGTCAATAGGGGCTTTGCACCAATAGATGATAGGCCTGGTTTTGAGCAATTTGATGCGAGAAGAAGCTCAGGAAACTCGAATGACCTCAGAGGAAAAGTCCTAAGGATAAAAGTCAATGAAGATGGCTCTTACGATATTCCAGAAGGAAATCTTTATCCAAAAGGTACTGATAAGACAAGACCGGAGATTTTTGTCCAAGGAACCAGAAACCCATATAGAATTTCTGTTGATCAAAAGACAGGCTTCCTCTACTGGGGAGATGTTGGGCCTGATGCCAATGCCGATAGCTTGGACACCCGAGGTCCAAGAGGCTATGACGAAGTTAACCAGGCAAGAAAAGCCGGTAATTTTGGTTGGCCATATTTTGTAGGTAATAATTTCGCATATGTGGAATATGATTATGCAAATGGCACCTCTGGTATTACGTATACAGTTGACAAACCGATAAATAATTCCAGAAACAATACCGGATTAAAAGAATTGCCTCCAGCTGAACCGGCATTTGTCTGGTATCATTATGGTGTTACAGAGGATTTTCCGCAGTTGGCTTCAGGAGGTAGAAACGCCATGGCTGGACCGGTCTATTATACTGACATGTTTCCCAGTGAAACCCGATACCCGTCACATTATGATGGAAAGCTTTTCATTTATGATTGGGTGAGAGGTTGGATCAAAGCAGTGACCATGCAGCCAAACGGCGATTTTGATAAAATGGAGCCTTTTATGTCAAGCACTAAATTTAATGCTTTGATTGATATGGAGGTTGGACCAGATGGTAAGCTTTATGGTCTGGAATATGGGAATGGATGGTTTACCAAAAATGCTGACTCAGGCTTATTCAGGATAGATTTCAACGATGGGAATAGAACACCTGTGGTAAATGGTATTTCGGTGGATAAGACTTCTGGAGCCTTGCCATTTACAGCAACTTTTACAGTTGATGCTACTGACCCGGAAAATGATCCCTTGACCTATATTTGGGATCTTGGAAATGGTATCACCCAAACAACACAAGAGCCAACACTGCAGCACACTTTCGAGAAAATTGGAGATTATGATGTCAAGGTAGAGGTGAGAGACCCGGACAACCTCTCCGCTAAAAGTACGGTTGTTTCGGTGTATGCGGGTAATATTGCCCCTGAGGTAGACATACAGATTCTTGGAAACCAGACTTTCTATTTTCCAGGTAAGCCTGTGAAATATTCTATAGCTGTGAATGATCCTGATGATGCTGAGGCAGGGAAAGACCTTTCATCACTTTATGTATCTGCAGACTATGTTTCAGGACTGGATCAGGCCGAGGCGTCCAAGGGACATTTGATCATGACAGATGCAATGACTGGAAAAGGTCTTATCAGTTCACTGACATGCAAAACTTGTCATAAAGAGAACGAGGCGTCTATTGGGCCATCTTATACGGAAGTTGCAAGAAAATACAGGAGAAACTCAAATATGACAGACTACCTGGTGAACAAGATCCAAAATGGTGGAGGTGGAGTATGGGGAGAAACGGTCATGCCTGCCAATCCGGACCTTTCTTATTCAGATGCAAGTAAAATTGTTGCCTATATCACAAGCTTGGGCAGAAGAGGGGCAGAAGAAAAACCATCATTGCCAGCCTCGGGAAGTGTAGATCCATTGGTAGGAAAGACACTTAGTGAGAACGGGGTATTTGTACTCTCTGCAAGCTTCACTGATAGGGGAGGAGATAATATCAAGCCACTTACAGGTAATACAGCGGTGACGCTTAGGAATCCAGCTGTAGATATTACGAGTATCAAAACCATGGAGGGCTTTTCAACTATTGCTTTTGGTGGAAGAACATTATTAATCGCTCCAGGAAATGGAGAAGGACATTTTTCTTTGGGTCAAGTTGATCTTACTGACATTGGTTCTATTATGCTGGTGGCTGGAGGTCAAGAGCCTTCAGTAAGCGGTTATCGTTTAGAATTGAGATTGGGCTCACCAACAGGTGAAAAGCTCGGAGAAGGTGTCATTAAATCAGTAGCAAATGCTGGTCCTGACGGAAGACCTATGGGAATGCTTAACATCAATATTGGAGATGCAGGTGCTTCAAAAGCGCAGGAGCTTTACGTGGTGTGTCAGCCAGTCGATGGAGAAGATGAAATGTTGGCACTATTTACTATTGAATTCAAAGCCAAGTAAAAAAACTTGAAGGCAAAAAAAGGGAGCTTGTCACCAAGCTCCCTTTTTTTATTCTTGACATATGAACATTTTCAGTAAATCAAGCAGACAGAGACTTGAATTTTCTGTTTATATCGATATCCAAAGATATTAAAAGGTCTATTTTAAAGGGGAAAAAGGAAGAGGATTGAAATACACTGACTCGACCTTTTCTACTATTTTTCCATCACTTTCAGAAGTATCTCTTACTGAAATCCATTCAGGATCTTGTCCGAATTTTGAAAATGAGGCTTTTCCGGCTGCTTCATTTTGATGTGCCAGCAGGTATACCAACTTGGACTGTTGACCATCTTTTTCTTCCGTATACCAATACACAATATTGGTCATTCCATGTTTTTCAAAAAGGGTTCTTGTATGATCCCTGAATCTGGCATTGATATTTTCCACTCTTCCGGGATACATTGTGTAAGTTCTCAATTCAAAAACTCTTTGTCCATTAGAGATCATATTAAAACCGTTCGGGCTAAGCTCTGGCGCTATGGACATAAATGTTTGGTCTACTTTCTCCACAAGAGGGCCATTTGCTTCGGACTCCTTATATACTTTTTGCCATTCGGGGTCATTGACAAAGGCATTCCAGTTTTTATCTCTTGAATTCTTATCTGGATACCCTAAAATAAATGTTAAAAAACCGTTCTTTTCATCGACTGGAAGCAGGTATGCGATATTTTCTATCCCATGCTTTTCAAATAACTTCAAAGTGTGGTTTTCAAATCGAGAGATCAACTCAGGTAGTTTACCTTCATGGAAGGTATATTGTCTCATTTCGAAATATTTAGAATCCTGCGCTTGGCAAAAGAAGCTACACAGGATAGTCAACGTTAATAGTAAATACTTTTTCATAAATTATCAGGGTTTTAAGGTTTGTTTCTTTTTCCATCCTATAAAGGCTGAATAGGAGAGCACAGCTGCTACGATTAAGAGACCAAATGTTTCTCGTGCTTCTTCTGATTCTTGGGTTTTCATTGTAAGGTCTTTTTGTTCTAATTCATAGCTGACCCAATCACTTACGGAATCAGGGAAAAAATATACAGCCCCAATTAAACACGCGATTATTACTATGGAAAGAGGGATAATTGGGTGCTTGCCCTTGATGGCTAAAGCACAAAATAATGCTGCGCCAATATAGATTGGGGCCCAAATTTCCGGATCAGGATCATTCAGCTGCCAATAAGCGAAAAGCAGAAAGGCAAAAAACCAGAATACAAAGAAGTACTTGGTAAATTTATTCATAGGTTAAGAGGGTTGATTATCAACCCTAAGATAGAAAAATAATCAGGGCGCTTTCATAAAAATTACCTTGATGGTCTTTCGGCAAATATATCGGTAAGAATTCAAGTCTTCTATTACCAGAATCGGAATCTTTTTTCATAGATTCTGTTCCTGAAAATCCAGTTGTCCCAAATATCTTGGGAAAGGTAAAGCTCCACTCCGATATTGATACCTAAATAGCCGTCATATCTCTCAGTTAGACCTGAACCTCTTCTAACTCGTCCATTGTTTCTTAAAATTTTATCCACATCGGGCTCACCGTTTTCACGGATGAAGTCTGGATTACGGATGGCGAGCCTCAATCTATCTGGGTTTGGACCTTCTCCATTTGTGCCGTAATCTCTAACCAAATCATGATAAAATTCACTGACATTGAAAGCAGAGATATCATCCATATAATCTGTCAATGTCCAGCGATAATTGATTTCAAGAAAAAGGTCAGCCCATACATTGGCTTTGTATTTCATGCCTATACCGGTTGGGAAGACTATAATGTACTTGTTGTATGGATTGTTTTCAATCTGCAAAGGGCGCAGGGGAACCCAATCCCCTCTCAGTTGAGCTTTAGGGTCATTTGTCGAAACACCCACCCCAGCGAAAGCATAGAAATTGAGGAAGTCACGGGTAATATTATATCGCCTAACTGGTTTTAGGTAAATTTCTCCAATTGCAGAAGCTTCCCAGTTTCTTGCCCTGAAATGAAGGTTTCTTGGCTGCCTGAGGCTTCGCGGATCAGCAGGTGGGTCTTGTCCGGATATTTGGTAGTAAGTTCCTTCTACCCGTGCTTTAATCCGTGTACCTAACACACGTCTCACTGCAAAATTGGCATTCCAGTCCGGCTGAATACCTTCACTGTATTTCCAGAGAGAGTAAAGCTCACCGAAATATTGTGTAGGGCCAATAGAAGTAGATACGGACCAGGGTGTTTCAAACCTGTACCGGTAAAAACTTTGGGATGCTGCTACATGAGTCAACAGTACAAAAGTCAATATGATTAACGCCCTTTTCATCCCTGATTTATTAATGCTATGACCAATACCAAAGTATCAAGAATCAAATGCGCAATAAATAACCATAAAAAAGATCAATTATTCAATTTTTCCGGACTACTAATGATATGTATGTCTCTTTGAGGGAATGGGATTTCTATATTTTCTTCAGTAAACCGGCGGAAAATTTCGAAATACAATTGACTTTTCAAGACCCTTGGCTTTGCCACATATTCACTTGTCCAAACACGGAGGATAAAATTAAGGCTACTGTCATCAAATTCATCGAAAAGCACATCTGGAGCGGGAGTTTTGAGGACATTGTCATTTTTGTCTGCAATCTCAAGCAATACCTCTTTTACTTTATCGGGATTTTCTTTGTAGGATACTCCCACCATGAAATTAAACCTTACTTTTCGATCATTATGAGACCAATTGATGACTTGACTGTCTATAAATTGTGAGTTTGGTATGATGACACTGATATTATCGTTGGTCACTACCGTGGTGGAGCGGGCAGATATTTTAATAACATCACCTGTGATGTCTCCGACTTCAATTCTATCACCGATTTTTATAGGCTGTTCAAAAAGTATAATGAGTCCTGATATAAAGTTGTTTGTAATGTTTTGAAGACCAAAACCAATACCAACACCCAGTGCTCCTGCCAATATACCAAAGGCACTTAAATCAATACCATTGGTTTGCAATATTGAAAACATACCTGCAATGACCAGAATGTATTTGACTATAGTTCCTACAGATTGCCTCGTACCTCTTTCGATTTTATATCGCTTCAGAACTCTGTTGACCAAGATTCTTCTAGTCCACTCCGATATAATGAAAAGAATGATGACAGATATGACAAGCGTGAGTAGCAAGCCTAGCGTAAGTCTTGAATCCCCGATAGAAAAAAGCTTGAGGTTCATTACCTCATTAAAAAACTCGAAAAACTCACCTATTTTTCCCTTCTTAAAATCCCAAATTTTTTCACCCATCGATTTAATAGCATTTATGTTATCTATAAATTTAAACTTTCTTGAGATTAAAAAGTCTCTTGGCTAAATAATTGTTCAATAGACGGTATATAGTTTTGTTTATTGGCCAATTAAAATGGCTTTTAAAATTATTGATTGAATTTTGGTTAATTTTGTGACATGAGTAAGCAAAGAGAAGAATTAGAACATAGATTAAAATTAAGAAACATCAAGCTTTCAGATTATGAAGATATCAGAGAAATTATGGTATCCATATACAAGGATCCAGGAGGAGCATGGACCAAACAAGAATTAAAAAACCAGCTTAAGGCGTTTCCAGAAGGACAGATTTGTATAGAAGATAACGGTAAAGTAGTGGCAGCAGCCTTGAGTCTCATTGTTGATTATTCAAAATTTGGAGATAACCATACCTATGATCAGATTACCGGATTCGGGAAATTTGATACTCATGATAATGACGGGGATACACTTTATGGTACTGATGTATTTGTGGATAAGGAATATAGGGGAATGCGTTTGGGTAGAAGGTTATACGATGCTAGAAAGGAGCTCTGCGAAAACCTGAACCTTAGATCAATCATAGCAGGTGGAAGGATTCCAGGTTATTCTAAATATTTCGATCAAATGACTCCTCGGAAATATATAGACCAGGTCAAAAGCAAGGAAATATTTGACCCTGTTTTGTCCTTTCAGTTGGCCAATGAGTTTCACGTCAGAAAAGTAATCACAAAATACCTCCCCGAGGATACCGATTCACGAGCTTATGCTACACTTTTGGAGTGGATCAATATCTACTATGAAAAAGACGAAAAACTTATAGGTAATAAAAAGTCTATTGTTAGACTTGGGCTTGTGCAGTGGAAGATGAGGCGTTTTAACAGCGTGGATGATCTTATGCAGCAAGTGGAGTTTTTTGTGGATACCGTATCCGGTTACAAATCAGATTTTTGTTTATTGCCCGAATTCTTTAATGCGCCTTTGCTGGCAGAGTTCAATGATATGGATGCGTCCGAAGCCATTCGTAATCTTGCAGACTACACCGATGAAATCGTGAGCAGGATGAGCGACCTTGCGCTTTCCTATAATGTAAACATTATAGCGGGGAGTATGCCCGAATATGATGGCAAAAAGTTAAGGAACGTAAGTTATCTGTGCAGAAGAGATGGAACTACAGACAAGCAATACAAATTGCATATCACGCCTGATGAACAAGCTTATTGGGGTCTACAAGGTGGTAATGGAATCAAAGTTTTTGATACAGATGCAGGTAAAATAGGAATTCTTATCTGCTATGATGTAGAGTTTCCTGAACTGGGAAGAATTCTCGCAGAACAGGAAATGGATATTCTTTTTGTACCGTTTTGGACAGATACCAAAAATGCATTCTTAAGGGTAAATACTTGCGCCAAAGCCCGTGCTGTAGAAAATGAATGTTATGTGGCAATTACTGGATCAGTGGGGAATCTTCCTCGAGTTGAAAATATGGATATTCAGTATTCTCAGTCAGCTATTTATTCACCTTCGGATTTTTCATTCCCTCATGATGCTACAGTAGCACAGGCCGCAGAAAATGCTGAAACTACTATCGTGGCTGATGTTGATTTGGACCTGTTGACCAAACAAAGAAAAGCAGGTAGTGTAAGGAATTTGGAGCAAAGAAGATTGGATCTTTACTCCATCCAATGGAAGAAAAAGAAATAAGATGGAAGGTTATTTTAATGAAGTGAGCCCTGAACTTAAAGAAAAAGCTGGCAAAATAAAATTACTTGTTACGGATGTTGATGGAGTGTTGACAGATGGCGGCATCATTTATGACAATTCAGGAATGGAGTATAAGCGGTTCAATGCCAAGGATGGTTTTATCGTTCATCCGCTCAAAAAAAATGGCGTTTTGGTAGGTGCTATCAGCGGTAGGAAATCCAAGGTAGTAGAAGACAGGTTTGAGGAACTGAAATTTGATTTTCATTACCATGGGATATGGGATAAAGATAAAAAACTGAGGGAAATCTTAGAAGTCTTGGAAATTGCCTACGAAGAAGTGGCCTACATTGGAGATGACCTAATTGACTTACCGTTGTTAAAAAAAGTAGGCTTTTCTGTATGTCCATTCGATACGCTTCCTTATATCAAAAAAGAGGTAGACTTCATTTCATCTTTTGCAGGGGGTCACGGAGTCTTCAGGGAAGTAGGGGACCTGATCCTTGAATCCAAAGGCCTTCTCGATTTTGTTATTGAAAAATATGCGAACAAATAAATTGAAGGGTTTCTTCCTATCAAGCTCTGAGCGATTGAACCACAATGGTTCCATTAGATAAAAGGAAAGTTTTTTAGTCTTTGATAAAGGCTTTTGACAATTTGAATAATGTTTAGGTTGCTTTGAATTGTAGTATTTACCTTGTAATATGAAAGGATAATAGTCCTTTCCTTATGGTTAAAAAATTTATTTTAGTATTAGTTGGTCTTTCCATTTGCCTCTCTGCCAAAAGCCAACAATCGGTAGATCAGGAAAGAATATTGCCGACGCTGATCAGGAATATAATTGAAAAAGATAGTCCCGAAGAAATCAGGCAGGTAAAGACGCATAAGTTATTCAGTTCGGTTGTAATCAATAGGTTTTATAGTTCGATTGGTTTTGATGCTGCTTGGAGTAAAGAAGGGAAGTTATTGGAGTTGGCTTATGAAATGCGCTATGAAATCAATCAAGCTCAGTTTGACGGACTTAATCCGCAAGACTATCACCTGGTTGTAATCAATGAATTGTTCTGGAAGTTGGAAGATGATGAAAGGAAAAGGAATGGGCCGGATGAGCTGAGTCTGGCTTATTTGGATGTACTCCTAACAGATGCATTCATGATGTTATCCTCACATCTAAGCATGGGTAAAGTAGACCCGGAACAATTAAAGACTATTTGGAATATTCAGAGAAACCTACCCGAATTAGAGTTTGACAAAAGGCTTCAAGAGGCGCTAAGCGAAGGGAGTTTGAGAAAAACTATGGAGTCTTTTTATCCCTCTTTTTCTATTTATAAAAAAATGAGGGATGGTCTCAGAGAAATGTATGCCTTCGAGGAAAAGATGAAATCATTTTCAAATAAAAGTTGGAAATCTATCAAAATTGGTAAATCCCTCAAGTTAAATGATGAGCACATTTCTATTCCTGAGATAAGAAATAGGCTTGTTTTTTGGAATTACCTGGAAGAATCAGGTTCCAATGATAAAATTTATGATGAACAGACCATGGAAGCTCTGAAACTATTGCAGCAAAGACATGGAATGGAGCCTGATGGCGTGATTGGACAGGAAACCTTGTTTGCTTTGAACCAATCACCTCAGGAATTGATAGCCCAGGCTGCAGTCAACTTGGAAAGGCTTAGGTGGCTTCCAGACGATATTAAGGAAAAGGAGCTGATTCTGGTGAATACAGCCAATTTTCAATTAGATTATATACAAAGTAGAGATACTTTGTTAAGCTCTAAGGTGATAGTAGGCAGAACATACCATTCCACACCTCAGTTTAGCGCAGAAATGTCTTATCTGGTTTTTAGCCCAACTTGGACAGTTCCTGTTTCAATTACAAGAGCTGAAATTATTCCAGCAGCTAAAAAAGACCCTAATTATTTTCAAAAGAAAAACATGAAACTTTTGACTTCTTCGGGCCAACAGGTAAACCCTTCTACTATAGACTGGAGCAATGTAAACCCGAGAACTTTTCCTTACACAGTCAGACAAGAACCAGGGGAGCAAAATGCACTTGGGCTAGTTAAATTCATGTTTCCAAACAAATACAGCGTATATATTCACGATACGCCAACCAGAAGTTTGTTTGGAAGAGAAGATCGTGCACTTAGCCATGGATGCATCCGAATTCAAAAACCTTTTGAATTAGCCAAACTTCTTTTGGCTTTTGACGAAAGATGGACAGAGGAGCAAATTCGCTCAGCAATGAGACAGAGTAAAGAGCGTACGGTTTTATTGGACAGGAAAATACCAGTTGTGGTTCTGTACCTCACCTATTGGGCAAATACCAAAGGAGATGTTTTTTTCAGAAGGGATATTTATCAAAGAGATGCAGAAATCTACAGTGCCCTAATAGAAGAGAGGAGAAATTAGCTCTTTAATACTGTTGAATTTTGAAAGTATTCAGGTGAATCCCCGTAAATAAATAGGCAGGAGTTTTCTTTAATCAGGTTGATGAGTGTTTGAGCAGATTCTTGGGGTAAGGCGGGGCAACCCAAACTTCTTCCCAGTCTTCCGGTTTTTTCAATAAAATCTGGATTGGCATATTCAGCCCCATGTATCACAATTGCCCTACTTCTGGCATTATCATTAATTCCTTCTTCCAAACCATCTAACCTGAGAGAATACCCATGTTTTCCATTATACGTTTCTGCAGTCAAGTAGAACCCCAGACTACTCTGATAGGAAGAATTAGAATTCGAAAAGGACCTTGCATACAGGTCTCCTGAGTTTTTGCCATGACTCACGTAATCATGGAATAAAATTTCCCCAGATTCCACATCAATTACCCAAATTCTTTTTTCCGTTGAGGGTAGTGAAAAATCAAGTACCACCAAGGGTTTTTTATGATGGATTTTACCCTCAGCCTCCAACCAAGTGTATCCCTTTATCGCTAAAGACAATACCTCCGGACTTGGTAGTGATAGATTAGAATTTTCTTTATTGTTGAAAACTAATTCCTTTAGCTCATGAGTAGCTGAAATCTCTAAGAAATCATTTGAATCGAGCGGAACAGCCATTAAGATAAGGCTGAACATCATTAGGGTGATACGCATTAATAGTTAATTTCCATTTGTCAAATTAAGTTCCAATAGTATGAATTTGCAAATCAATGATTTATGAATGGATATATTTGTAATTGACAGGTTTGAAAAGACTTCATTTGTAAAGTGGAACTGTTTGTAACTTGCTTGATGTTTAAGTACCTGTGAATAATCAATAAAATTTAAATTTTGGCCTTCATTTTCAATTAATTAAACACTTTGTTTAAAGAAATTGAAAAAAAACTAAACAAAAAATCATCCCTTGCGGTTTGTTAGATAATGAAAGTAGCAGTATATAGAAAAGAGCATTTTAATGCCGCACATAGATTAAATAATCCCAACTGGTCCGAACAAAAAAATGAGGATATTTTTGGAAAATGCAACAATTATAATTTTCATGGTCATAACTATGAGTTAATTGTAAAATTGATTGGTCCTGTAGATCCGGAAACTGGATATGTTTATGATATGAAAGTTTTAAGTGATCTTATTAAGGAAAATGTATTGGAAAGATTTGATCATAAAAATTTAAACCTAGATACTGATGAATTCAAAGACCTCAATCCTACTGCAGAGAACATTGCGGTGGTTATTTGGAATATTTTAAGAAAAAAAATTGATAATAAATTCGAGCTAATCATACGACTATATGAAACAGAAAGAAACTTTGTTGAATACGATGGGAATTAACCTTACCCACGACATAGACGAAATCGGAGATGAACATATTGGAACTTCTCACGAAACTCCTTTAAGAGAAGATGCTTTTGAGATGGATGATGAACTCAAAATGGAGTTGATCGAAAAGCATTTTAAAGAAATTATGCACGTCCTTGGACTTGACCTTACAGACGACAGTTTGAAAGGAACTCCAAAGAGAGTTGCTAAAATGTACATTAAGGAAATTTTTAGCGGATTAAATCCTAAAAATAAGCCTGATGTCAAACTATTTGAAAATAAATACAAGTATAAAGAAATGCTTGTTGAGAAGGATATTACTTTCTTTTCCAATTGTGAGCATCACTTTGTCCCTATTTATGGGAAAGCTCATGTGGCTTATATATCAAATGGCAATGTGATAGGTCTATCGAAGATTAACAGGATTGTTCAGTTTTTTGCTAAAAGACCGCAGGTACAGGAAAGGTTAACCATGCAAATTGGAAATGAGCTAAAAGAACTGTTGGGGTCTGATGACGTTGCAGTAGTAATTGATGCACATCACATGTGTGTTTCCAGTAGAGGTATACAAGATGTGAATAGTAGTACTGTCACTTCTTTTTACAGTGGAAAGTTTGAGTCAGATGAAAACTCCAAAGCTGAATTTATGAAATATATCAGCTTATAATATAAATCGAGAATTAAACCAACAAATAAGCTAGGCTATATGCCTGGCTTTTTTTATTGTGGTTAATTTTTTGGTAATAATGGCTCAATGTACACTGACTTTGTGAGGATTATTATAAACAATTAGTCCTTAAATTAATTTAATAAGAAAAGAAATCATGGAAAATAAAAATATAGTAATTATAGGAGGGAACTCCGGAATTGGAAAATCAATTGTTTCAAAACTTGAATCCAGCGGAGCAAAATTGTACACTTTCTCCAGAAGCGGAGAAGGAGATCAGAAGTTTGATGTTACAAAAGACAGTGACCTGGCTGATAAATTACCAGATCAAATTGATGGTTTAGTGTATTGTCCTGGCACTATTAATCTAAAACCTTTCCATAGATTTAGCCTTGAAGATTTCCAAAATGATTTAGAGGTCAATTTTTTGGGAGCTGTTAAAGTTCTTCAAGCAGCTATGAAAGGATTGAAAAAATCAGATAGTGCCTCAGTCGTGCTTTTCAGTACAGTAGCAGTCAAAGTGGGATTGGGATTCCATGCCTCAATTGCCAGTGCAAAGGGTGCAGTGGAAGGACTTACCAGGTCTTTGGCAGCAGAATGGGCACCAAATAGAATACGTGTCAATGCCATCGCACCATCTTTGACTGAGACGCCACTTGCATCACAGTTGTTGGGTACCGATGATAAAAAAGAAGCATCAAATAAGAGACATCCATTAGGAAGGTTTGGGCAACCTGATGATATTGCGACAGCAGCATTATATTTGTTGAATGAAGAATCGAACTGGATGACTGGACAAGTCATACATTTGGATGGTGGAATGTCTTCTATTAAGTAAATGGAATGGACATTTTAAACAATTGCAGTCGATTTTGTGTAATAAAATTATGGGTATTGTCCCAAGAGTTTAAAGAATTAAGAATATGAGGACTCCACCAGAATCATTTTTGATTTTCAAGGAAGAACTGGAAAAAGCCAAGCTTGAAAAGGAAAGGCTCAAAAGAGAGTATGAGGCCAAATTGTCTGATATGAATAGAGAATTGTCTAGGCTCAAAGAACAAATACAGTCACAGCAAGAGCTGATAAAGACAACCTTAGATTATGCAATTCGTCTTGAAGAGAACCTAGGTAGTTTTAAAGAAGAGGTAACTAACGGGAAAATTACAAAAAACCGTTCATTTCATTAATCAATCTATCAATACGTATTATGAATACCACTGCGAGTACCATACAGTCAAATAACTTCGAAATGCTATTCGAGGCAAGGTATGCCAAGGTATATGCCAACCAAGAAAAGGGAACGATCATCTGCGAATTGTTGGCTGATTATATTCCTATAGATGACTTTAAAGAAACTTTCAATCAAATTACATCTATTGTTGAGAATGGTAAATATGAGAAATTCATCTTCGACAAAAGATCTTTGAGGGCTTTTCACCAACCAAGCATGGAATGGTATTTTCTACACTGGAAAAATAAGATGTTGGAACATGGCTTGTCCAAACACAGGAAAATTCTGCCAGAAGAAAAATGGTTTGAGAAAATGGTTATGATAGCCAAAGAGCAGATTATGAAAAATAATCCGGATAATATTATAGATCAACTCGATATAAAATATTGTAACTCGATAGAAGAAGCCATCGTGATATGATGAAGCACTTTGATAAAGCCTCTCTTTTGGAGGCTGAGTCGTCTTTTAGAAGAGATCTAGTTAATTCCCTTTCAGGATACAAGAGTCTCAACTTAATCGGAACTAAAAACAATAAAGGTCTTACAAATCTTTCTCCATTCAGCCAGGTTTTTCATATCGGTGCATCTCCGCCTCTGGTTGGGATTCTTTTTAGACCGCATACGGTGGAAAGACACACCCTCGAGAATATTCTGGAAACAGGTTTTTTCACTCTTAATCATATAACTGAAGATTTCTATAAGGCTGCTCATCAAACAGCAGCCAGATATGCAGGATCTGAATTTGAGGCTGTTAGTCTTGAGGAGGAATATTTAGAAGACTTTCATGCGCCTTTTGTAAAACTCAGTCCTGTTAAACTGGCCTGTAGTTTTGTGGAAAAAAACACCCTTCAAGTCAACGGTACCGAAATGGTAATTGGTAGCATCGAACATATTTGGGTTGCAGAAAAAGGACTTCTTCCTGACGGATCTTTGGACCTGCAGGCTTTGGGTACATTAACATGTTCAGGTCTTGATACCTACTATACAGGTAAGAAATTAAGTAGGTTAAGCTATCCCAAGCCTGGGCAAATACTTAAGGAAATTTAATGTCTTTGCTCGAACTTACACCTGCAGGATTATTTTGCAAACAAGCAGATATTTTCATCGATCCTTGGAAGCCGGTAGATAAGGCTGTAATTACACATGCCCATGCTGATCATTCCCGTTGGGGGATGAAGCATTATCTTGCACATCATTTGTCTGAGGAAGTCATGAAATTAAGATTAGGGGAAGATATCTCATTGGAGACAGTAGGATACAAGGAGCCTTTGGATATCAATGGGGTAAAACTTTCCCTTCATCCCGCAGGGCATATACCGGGTTCTTCAATGATCAGGTTGGAATACAAAGGGGAAGTGATCGTGGTAAGTGGAGATTACAAAACAGAAAATGATGGACTTTGCGATCCTTTTGAACCAGTCAAGTGCCATGAATTTGTTTCTGAATGCACATTTGGGTTGCCTATTTACAAATGGGAACCTCAATCAAAAATATTTGAGGCTATCAATACCTGGTGGAGGCAAAATGCATCCAAGGGATTGAACTCAGTAATTTTTGGATATTCACTCGGGAAAGCCCAGAGAATACTGAATAACCTAGATGCTTCTATAGGTGAGATTTTTACACATGGAGCCATTTGGAATACCAACCAAGCTTTGTTGAAAAATGGCTTGAAAATTCCGGATGTTCCTAAGGTGACTGCCGAAATTCCTAAATCGATGTTTAAAGGAGCTATGATCATTGCACCCCCTTCCGCAATGGGTACGCCTTGGATGAAAAGATTTAGCCCTTATAGAACAGCAATATGTTCAGGTTGGATGAATATCCGCGGGGCAAGGCGGCGGCGTGCAGCTGATGCTGGGTTTGTCCTGTCCGACCATGCAGATTGGGAAGGATTGATCGGTGCCATCAAAGCAACAGAGGCGGAAAAGGTATATCTTACTCATGGCAGTACAGCGGTGTTTGGGAAATATTTAGAGGAAGTAGAGAAAATCCATGCGGTGGAATTGGAAACACTTTTTGAAGGTGAAAATGGGAGTGAAGCTATGGATTGATAATTTCTATAAATACCATTGAAATTTTGACTTAAAAAAACCGTGATTTTTAATAAAAATACCTAAAAACTGAAGGCTGGATTCGCCATTCTATTCCATGTTTTGGGGTATTAGGATTCATTTGTTAGTAAATCATGGGTGGTCCTATTCAATTTATCTTTATTTTTAATTCTGTCATCTAGAAAATTGATATGAAAAGG
>NZ_REBN01000053.1 GCF_007692705.1 Mongoliibacter sp. | reverse complement strand
CCTCCGCTTCGATATCGACAAAGTCTTTAACCTTGTCAAAGCTTCCATGCATCAGGAAGCTTGCAAACGAGGGATTAATGGTAATGCTCTCTTTCAAGACTGCTATACTGGTAAGACTTGGAATGGTGGCGAGGCTTATGATTATGAACATATTTATGGTTCGGAATGGGTGCATTCGGCTTATAAGCATTTACTGACGGATGAGGAGATCGCTTTGGTGGTGAATTGCCCTGAAAATGTAGCAGTTACTTCCCGTAGTATCAATCAATCCAAAGGCAAGACCTCCCCTGAAGTATGGTTTGCCAATCCTAGAAATATTGAAAACCATGGCATTGACCTCAAACTGGCCCAGGAAAATATCAAAAAAGCCAAAGCTGGGATAGAGAAAAAAGTGAAGGAACTTAGCCGTTAAGCATGACTGTACTGACCATTCTGGCTTATATTCTGGGCTTTGCCTTATTTGTGTTTATAGGTTTTGCACTGTGGCAATATGGTCGGGAAAATTACGGATTCAATATCTATGGTCTGGGTACGGTTATCAGAGGTTTGATCAGTTATGTTGCGCTTTATTTCGCTATAATGATTGATACGCCTGATGACCGCTTGGTGCTTCTGATTATTGTTGGGGTGCTATGGCTTTGGACTTTTGTGCTAACGCTTATCAGAACAAATATCCTGATTGCTGTATTGGCATTGATCTATCAGGCCATAGCTGCTATAGGTTTTTATTTTTTACTGAATCAGGCGGTAAGGATCTTTTATGGTGTGAAGGGGAAATTTTAGTAGCGGTTCACGCAAAACTTGTCCCGATCTTAGGAAGGAGGCAAAGGTGCTAAAGCTCGCAGAGAAAAGGGTTTTGCTCGCAAAGGCGCCAAGAGGCAAAGAATAAATAAAGATTTTTTCTGCGTAAATCTGCGAAATCTGCGGGAGTAAATCATTCTTTGGATATGAGTGCGGACACTTACATCAGCAGTCAAAGGAAAATCATCTGTGGGAATCCTTGACTTGTCATTGTAAAAACCAAAAGACCTCTCCTGCGTCGAGGTGACAAGGTAAGGTTGGTTTTACTTCTTACCCTTATTCTATTTATCTGCGCAAATCCGCGAAATCTGCGGGAGTAAATCATACTTTGGATATGAGTGCGGACACTCACATCGGCGGTCAAAAAAAAATCATCTGTGGAAATCCGTGGCCATCTGTGGTCAATTTTTATTATCAGACTTCTCTTGCTAAGAGGTGAATAGCGTTAAATTCAAGTGTTGATCCAAATATCATTTTGCTATAGGATTAAGGTGCTTTTGGAAGCTTCACCCTCCACTTCACCGTACCCAAATCTAAAATCTGAAATCTAAGATCTAAAATTTTAAAGTTTCCCCTGCACTTTCCCTCTGCAGTAAAAAATAAGCGTTCAGCCTCGTAAATCATACTTCCGAATTTCCCCCACATATATTGACATTTTATTTCGCTCAATTGACCATCCATAGAATCAGTTTTTTTTGGAAATACTTTTTCACTACTTTAATTATCCAATCCATCAATTAACCTTATTAAACCCTAATCGAATGAGTAACCTCAATATCAAAGCAGTGGCAGAAAACACCTATGATGCCATTGTGGTAGGTTCAGGAATCAGTGGAGGCTTCGCTGCCAGAGAGCTATGCGAAAAAGGCCTTAAAACCCTGGTTCTGGAAAGAGGCCGACTGGTCACCCACCTACAGGATTACCCTACCATGCAAAAAGATCCTTGGGATTTTGAAAACCATGGGAGACTTACACACCAGGAACGCGAAGACTACTATGTACAGGCCCGTTCCGGTTTCATCAATGAAGACAACAAACATTTTTACCATAACGACAAGGCCGATCCATATATAGAAAAGCAACAGTTTGACTGGATCCGCGCAGACAATACCGGTGGCCGCTCCCTGATCTGGGGAAGACAGTGTTACCGTTGGTCTGACCTGGACTTCGCAGCAAATGCCAAGGAAGGGATTGCCATAGACTGGCCAATCCGCTACAAAGACATTGCCCCATGGTACGATTATGTGGAAAAATATGTGGGTGTATCCGGTCAAGCCATGGGCTTGGACCATGTGCCTGATGGGCAGTTTTTGCCTCCTATGGAGTTGAATTGTCTGGAAAAACACATTAAAAAAGAAATTGAAGCCAAGTTCCCTTTCCGATATATGACCATTGGCAGGGTGGCGAACCTGACCCGCGAACACAATGGCCGTGGGGCCTGTCAATCCCGTAACCGTTGTCACAGGGGTTGTCCTTATGGGGCGTATTACAGCTCCGTTTCGGTGAGTCTTCCCGATGCAGCCAAAACCGGCAATATGACCCTGAGACCCAATTCAGTGGTACATTCCGTGATTTACGATGAGGCTTCAGGAAAAGCCACAGGTGTAAGGGTTGTGGACCGGGAAAGTAAGGAAATGATAGAGTATCATGCACGCATCATTTTCCTCAATGCATCCGCTCCCGCTACTGCACAGATTATGCTGAATTCTACCTCAGACCGTTTTCCAAATGGCTTGGGTAATGACTCCGGCGAACTTGGACACAACATCATGGATCACCATTACCGACTGGGTGCCGCAGGTACTTTTGACGGTTTTGAAGACCAATATTACAAAGGGCGCAGACCAAACGGCATCTATATTCCAAGGTTCAGAAATATCAACGAACAGACCAAAATGAAGGAATTTGTAAGGGGTTATGGCTATCAGGGAAGTGCTTCAAGGGCTAATTTTGGCAGAGGAGCCAACAGCAAAGAATTTGGTGCAGACTTCAAAGACAACATGATGCAGGCAGGTCCTTGGACATTTGGCATGACTGGTTTCGGAGAAATACTTCCTTATCACGAAAATCAGATGTACCTCAGCAAGGAAGAAACAGATGAATTTGGTATTCCAAAGATGGTATTTGATGCCAGCTACAAGGAAAATGAGATGACCATGCGGGAGTTTATGAAGACGGATGCTGCTGAAATGTTGGAAGCTGCAGGCCTGAAAAATGTACATACTTATGACAATAGCGGTGCCATAGGAATAGGGGTCCATGAAATGGGTACAGCCAGAATGGGACGGGACCCTAAGACCTCAGTACTCAATGGCAACAATCAGCTACATGCTGTTCCTAATGTTTTTGTGACCGATGGGGCTTGCATGACTTCTTCAGGAACGCAGAATCCTTCCATCACTTATATGGCTTTAACAGCCAGGGCAGTGGATTTCGCCATGAAAGAAATGAACCGTAGTAACCTTTAAATTCAGAAACGATGAACAGAAGAGAAGCCCTCAAGGGCACAGCCATGATATTCGGATATGCATTGACAGGGTCTACGGTGGCGACCCTGATGCAGTCCTGTGAGTCTGGTGCAAAGCTAGACTGGAATCCCCAAGTGCTGAGTAAGGAACAAGCACAAATACTTTCTCAAATTGTTGACAGGATATTGCCTGCAACCGATACTCCCGGAGCATTGGATGTAGGTGTGGATCAATTCGTAGACCGCATGCTGTACAATGTATTCCCAGAAGTGATCCAAAAAGGTTTTGCAGGCGGAATTGATACATTCAACCAGGAGGCCAAAAACGAGCACGGAAAAGATTTTGTAAAATTAGATGGTGAACAACAGGATGAGGTAATCAGGGCTTTTGAAGAGAAATCAGGACCTCTGCCTGGCTCCATGTGGGGATTTTCATTTGGAGAACCGAAGGAATTTCCTTTTTACAGGATGATGAAGGAGTTGGCGCTACTGGGTTATTTCCACTCCGAAAAAATCGGAAAAGAAGTCTTGGCCTATAATCCTATTCCTGGGCCTTATGAAGGATGTATTCCTTATTCGGATGTGGGGAAGATTTGGACGGAATAGGAAATGATATAAGCTTCGCGAAATAAGGTTGAAATATGCCTACGGCGAAATAGTTTAAGATTTAGAGGTTTTATTGAATAGGTATTGTTAGATATGGAAAGATATTAATGGATACTAGATACTCATTGATATAAGCTTTGCGAAATATGCTTCGCGAAATCGGAGTGAAACGGAGATCCCGATAACAAAGTGATTCGGGATAAGGTTGAAATATGCCTACGGCGATATAGATTTAGATTTTTGAGGTTTTCTTATTTGATTATCAGATTTCGAAATCTTTCTTTATTCTATTCCTATAAATGATTTATTGAGGAAAATGATAAAGCTACTTTTTTTCTTGGCAAAAAAAGTAGCCCAAAAAGCCAAGACGGCGGAATCCTATCCGCGCACAAGGCCAGCGCTGGCCTCCCGTACGTACGGGACCGTCACTCCTCCCCGCATCCCTCAATGGAGAGGTATTATAATTTCAAAGTTTTTTAAAAAATTTGGCTTATGTGCAAGAAAAGGTATTTATGGTGACCAGTTTCAAAACATACGACATCGCCGTAATAGGACTGGGGGCATTGGGATCCTCAGCGCTTTGGCATTTGAGCAAATCGGGGAAAAGGATTGTGGGTATAGATCAGTTTTCCCCTCCCCACGAGATGGGGTCTTCTCATGGGGAAACGAGGATTACCAGACTGGCGGTGGGGGAAGGGATGGATTTTGTACCCATAGTCAAAAGGTCCCATCAGATTTGGAATG
>NZ_REBN01000280.1 GCF_007692705.1 Mongoliibacter sp. | reverse complement strand
AATAACTTTTTTAAATTAAATAAAAATATTAATTCATAGTTTTAACACAGTCTCTAAAAGTAGTGGTAATTGATTTTGGGTTGGTGCTGTGTAGGGCAGTTGATATTGAATACAGGGTTAACCACAATTTCCATCGCATTTATGCGGTGGATTAGGCTTCCCGTTTGGGTTTGGTGGCTTTAGCCGAAATGTGTTGTAGCCGCCGCCGTTCGTGTCTCCACGCATGGCTTTTCGACTAAAGTCGGTTGCTCCGACTTGTCTTGGCAAGACCACTACTTAAAAGTAGTGGTAATTGATTTTTGGGTTGGTGCTGAACAGATTTGGTTTTTAGTGAAGGGTTTTCTTTGTCCCTAGTCGCTACGCTCTCGGGATTGTTGCTGGCGCAACAATTTCCATCGGATTTACTCCGACAATTCACATTCCATGACAAAATTCATTCAAATCTTTTCGCCTTTTAATGAATAAATCCCAATATTTGATTTCGATTACAACCCAATACAACCTATATTCACCTATGAGAAGTGCCATACTGATCTTTGTTGTTTTCTTGTTGCTGCAAGGCTGCAAACAATCACCTGAAACCTTATTTGTTCTAAAATCCCCTGCTGATACAGGGATATTGTTCAATAATGAAATTGTTGAAACAGATACCTTCAATATCCTTACAGATGAATATATCTTCAATGGAGGAGGGGTAGCAGTAGCCGACTTTAACAATGATGGACTTCCTGACCTTTATTTTACCGGAAATCAGGTAGCCAATAAGCTCTATCTCAACAAAGGGAATTTAAAATTTGAGGATATTACCAATGGTTCTGGCACAGCAGCTGCAGAACGATGGAGCACAGGGGTGACGGTAGTAGATATCAATGGAGACGGTTGGATGGATATTTATGTCTGTGCTGCAATGTTTCCTGATCAGAAACGCCGTGCCAATATGCTTTTCGTCAATCAGGGTTTGGATGAAGATGGGAATCCTTATTTTGAAGAACAAGCAGCGCAATATGGAATTGCTGAAGTGGGCAACAGCATGATGGCAACTTTTTTTGATTATAACAATGATGGCTTTTTGGATCTTTATGTACTCAATAATGAACAGAGCAAATCCATTCCTTCTAATTTCAGAGAAAAAATCATCGATGGTTCTGCTATCAATAATGACCGTCTATTCAAAAATAATGGGGACGGAACATTCACCGATGTTACTATTGAGGCTGGTATAACTATAGAAGGTTTTGGTTTGGGAATAGCTGTTGCCGATATCAACTTTGATGGTTGGCCTGATATTTATATTTCAAATGATTATACGCCCAACGATATCCTATATATCAACAATCAGGATGGGACTTTTTCTAACAAAACAAAAGAGTACATCAGGCATCAGAGTATGTTTTCCATGGGTTCAGACATTTCTGACTACAATAACGACGGATATCCCGATATCATTACTTTGGATATGTTGGGAGAAACCAATTTTAGAAAGAAAACCACCATTGCTAAAAACTCCTACCAGACTTACATTTCCAACGAACAGTGGGGCTATGAATACCAACATGTAAGGAATATGCTTCACGTAGGGAATGGTCCTGGAGTTCCTTTTAGTGAAATTGGTTTCATGGCAGGGGTATACCAAACTGACTGGTCATGGTCACCGCTTTTTGTGGATGTGGATAATGATGGATTCAGAGACCTATTGGTTACCAATGGTTTTCCAAGAGATATTACGGACAAAGATTTCGCCAATTACAGGGCTGATGTCGGAGGGGTAGCAAGTACCAGGCAGCTTTTGGATTCCATACCTATTGTCAAAATCCCGAATTATTCTTACAAAAACAAAGGTGATTGGACCTTTGAGGATGTGGGAGTGAAATGGGGACTCAATAAACCATCCTTTTCTAATGGGGCAGTATTTGTCGATTTGGATGGAGATGGTGACTTGGATTATGTAGTCAACAATATCAATGATCCGGCATTTGTATTTGAAAATACACTCAACAAAAAGGCCAATACGGGGAACTACCTCAGGGTTAAATTGAAAGGTACTGTGGAAAACCCCATGGGTATCGGTGCCAAGCTTGTCCTAAGACAATCTTCCGAAGACTTTATTTACCATGAGCAGCAAATATCAAGAGGATACATGTCTGCCGTGGAAGATATTGTTCATTTTGGTTTGGGAGAACAGGATTCTGATCTTGTATTGGAGATTTTGTGGCAGGATGGAAAATATCAGGCTATAGAAAATTTTCAGCCTAATCATTTATTAGAGGTAAATCATGCAGAAGCTAGTGATGTAGGACAAAATAGACTCAAATTTCCATTGAGCCCCAAAGAAGTGAGCCCATTATTCAACGAAGTTTCTGTTGAATTGGGAATAGACTTTGTTCATCAGGAAGAAGATAAAATAGACTATAACATCCAGCGTACACTTCCGCATAAACTTACACAGTTTGGACCCAGTTTGGCAGTAGGAGATATTAATGGTGACGGCAGAGAGGATTTTATTGTCGGCAGCTCAGCTGGAAATTCACCTGTGATTTATTTCCAGGATGAAGAGGGTTCTTTTGCAGAAAAAGTACTTTTTGACAAGGAAGAGGATAAGAGGTATGAGGAAATGGGAATACTGCTGTTTGACTTAGATAATGATGGTGATCTTGATCTCTATTTGGTGTCTGGCAGCTCAGAATTTAGACCTGGTTCAGAAGAATATATTGACCGCATCTTTATCAATGATGGAAAGGGAAATTTCTCCAAAGCATCAGCTGAACAGGCAAAAGTAGAGGCTAGCGGAACTGTGGTGCGCGCGACTGATTTCAATGGAGATGGGTTTATGGATCTTTTTGTCGGCGGAAGAACGGGCATAGGTCAGTATCCGCTGGCAGACCGTTCATTTATATTAAGAAATGAGTCGGGTGTATTGAAGGATGTAACTGATGAGATAGCCCCTGAATTGAGAAATATTGGAATGGTTACAGATGCCATTTGGACTGATGTAGACGATGATGGTATCCCTGATTTGATGGTAGTGGGAGAGTTGATGCCTGTTACTGTCTTTAAAAATACAGGGTCCTCATTGGAGAAAATGAAAAATACAGGATTGGAAAATCATTTGGGCTGGTGGAATAGCATTGCTTCGGGTGATTTCAATCAAGACGGCCGCATTGACTATATTCTCGGGAATCTTGGAGCCAATAATTACTATCACCCTTCCCAAGAAAGGCCTGTGAGGGTTTATGCTAAGGATTTTGATGGGAATAAAAGTATTGATCCTGTTATTTTTACCTATTTCAAAGACAATACAGGTAATTATATTTCTGTTCCGGCTCACTATTGGGATGATTTGTATGGTCAGAGTACCCTTTTCAGAAGGAAGTTTACCCGATACAAAGAATACGGTAGGGTAACAGAGCAAAGTCTTTTTACTCCGGAGGAATTGGAAGATGTGGTAAAGCTGGAAGGTAATTTTGACAGGACAGCTTATATAGAGAACCTTGGAGGAGGAAAATTCAAAGTACATGAATTACCTCTGATGGCTCAAACAGCCCCTGTAAATGGGATAACAATAGCAGATGTCAACGGAGATGGAAATTTGGATGTGCTGTTGGTTGGCAACGATTATGGTAATGAGGTGTTTTCGGGAAGGTATGATGCCTTCAATGGTTTGGTGTTATTAGGTGACGGGAAAGGGGATTTTGAGCCTATCCGCTCTATAGAAAGTGGCTTTGTTGTGCCAGGTGATGCCAAAGCAATGGTGACTCTTTTCGGACGGAATGGGAAACAGTTGTTCGTTTCTTCCCAAAACCGGTCCAGGTTATTAGTGCATGAAAGTGCAAAAGCATTACAAGGTCAGGTATTTAGAACGCCTTCAAAGTTCCATACTTTAATCCTTGAGCTTGAAGGTGGAAAGAGTCAGAAGATAGAAGTTTATAACCGATCGGGTTTCTTAAGTAATTCTTCGAATGCAGTGCTTTTACCTGAAAATCTTAAGTCCCTTAAAGGGATTGATTACAAGGGGAATCAAGAGGATCTGCCGCTTGAGGGTGCTCAGATTGGGATGAAGTGAAGCAGGGTTTTAACTGTCCTAGGTTTGTATTTACTTCAGATCTCTCCTGCGTACCAATGACAAATAGCTATTTCTCGCTGCGCCCGCTGCGTGGACCCTTTTGTCATTTTACGATCTGTAAATACCAAATTTTAAAATCTCGAGATGACAAGGTAGGATCTTGCCTCTCTCTGCCTTCTGCGCTTATCCGCGTAATCCGCGGGACTTTATTCTCCCGCTGATTGCGCTGATTTCGCAGATACCTTTGCAGTATTGAGAGTCAAAGAGTAATAATCAGCTCTATTATCAAAAAAATGACCTTAAGATCACTACCAAAACTTCTTTGCGATCCTTGGCGCCTTAGCGTTCTCCGCGCGAACCAAATACCTGAGATTTCTCACTACGTACCAATGACCAATAGCTATTTCTCGCGGCGATCGCTGCGGCTTCGCTGCGCCCGCTGCGTGGACCCTTTTGTCATTTTACGATCTGTAAACACCAAATTTTAAAATCTCGAGATGACAAGGAAAAGCTTTTCTTAGACCTGACCATCTGGACGCAGTTAAACGACTTTTCAGCCGCCAAATCA
>NZ_REBN01000173.1 GCF_007692705.1 Mongoliibacter sp. | reverse complement strand
AAAATAAGTTGGGATTCTTTTAGTAAATAGATCCAAGACAAAAGACGCAAGAAACAAGATGGGGTAACTCTCTTGACTCTTGCGTCTCTTTGTTTAAGAAGCGAATGACAAGAAGGGATGAAGGCGGAAGGATGAAAACAAAAGACAAGCGAGATGAAAAACTTGAGACAAGAAACAAAAATCAAAAAAAGATTGGATATGAATTATTAGACCTTTAAGTTTTACTTCCACAAAGAGACTTCATTTTAACTTTAATGTCTGACGCCACACTTTTCAATTCTTATTAATTAACTAAAAACCAAAATGATAACTGACGAAAACAACCACGTAAGACGGGTATTGATAACTGAAGAAGCAATGGAAGTGATTGATCAACTTCGCAAAAGGTTTGGAACAGAGTTGATGTTTCACCAAAGTGGCGGTTGTTGTGACGGTTCTTCTCCTATGTGCTTCGAAAAGGGTGATTTTATAGTAGGGGGAAGTGATATCTGGCTAGGAAAGGTGTATGGTTGCGATTTTTTCATGAATGAGGATCAGTTTGAATACTGGAAACACACCCAACTTACACTGGACATCACACCTGGAAGAGGAAGTAGTTTTTCACTGGAAATCCCAATGGGCATCCGCTTTATGATCAGGTCAAGATTGTTTACTATGGAGGAACTTGACAATTTAATTCCCACCAAAACAGGGGAAGAGGTTTTGGAGGAAGGCTGATTCGCAAGCCAGTCCCGTAAGGACGGACGATATTGTAACCTGAGGTTTCAACCTCTGGACCATAGGCCAAGATCCCATATCTAAATCTCATAGAACTTTCAGACTGTGCATACGGGAAGAGATGGGCGATTTGCCACTCTTTCTAAATCGGCCATACCCCCCCGGATGTCGGACGGATCCTCGGCATTTTTGGAACGCCTGTTACTTCTTATGATCCCGTCAATAAATTAATGGGCTATTATGTTAGGTCATATAAAGCGAGTTTTCGGAACAATGACGATTAGATCCAATGTAGAAATACATCTACCTCAGAACTTGACTTAGTCTTATCTCAAAATCTCAATGCGTTTATTTTTTACTATCTTCATTGTCAAATCAAACAGTCAATGAAGCAATTTTTAATTACCCCATTCAGAGGTAGAGCAATTGCCAAAATAAGATAATTGAAAAGTCTTTTAAATAAATCCAATATTTTCGACTCAGAAGATAAAAACCAATGCTATGGAATTTTATTTTCTTAATGTCTGCCATGCTGATGATTTTCCGCAAACCTTAAAAAATAAAGATAGATGAAAAACATAGACGATGTAATAATTGAACTAGACAGGGTAGTGCAGGAATGTTATAAAAATAACAGCAGGCTTGGGTATTTCGCCATATTATATAGACAAGTAACCATAAGAGTAAAAGATGGGATTCTTAAAGGAGAATTTGATGATAACCCCAGAATGGTCACTCTGGATATTATTTTCGCAAAGAGGTTTATAGATGCTTATGATGATTACAAAATCGGCAAACCTGTTTCCTCTTCTTGGAAAATCTCTTTTGATACCGCACTTTCTTCAAGACATATTGTATTACAGCATTTACTTTTGGGGATCAATGCACATATCAACCTAGACTTAGGCATAGCTGCAGCAGAAACTATGGATGGCAAAAACCTAAAGGATATACGCAATGACTTTGATAAAATCAATGCTATACTTTATGAATTGGTAAATGGTGTAAAAAACAACATAGGAAAAGTTTCCCCCTTGTTTAGACTACTGATCCGCTTTGCTCAAGGCAGAGATGACTTATTGGTCAACTTCAGCATCAGGACAGCGCGGGATGGGGCTTGGAAGTTTGCAGAGGAATATTTTCTCAGCCAAGACCGCCCAGGTAGTATACATCTGAGAGATCAGGTTATTGCAGGTCTAGGTGAGAGCTTGAGCCATCCGGGAAAGCGGCTTTCCAGAATCCTCCGTCTAATTTCCTTCGCTGAATGGAGGTCTGTATCGAGAACCATGGACCAGTTGGATAGCATTACAAAAGCTGCTCATTAATTGTAGAGTAAAAATATTGGGCTTCAATTGCCTTAAGTTTATTAATTTATTCAGATCGACTTCTTTTTATCAATTAAAAAACATCACGAATGTCAAAGAACATCATTAATCTGGGAATTCAGATCATCCCAAAAAGTAAAACCTTGGAAGCTTATACCTTAGTAGATAAGGCCATTGCCGTCATTCAAGAATCAGGAGTCAAACATGTTGTTACACCTTTCGAAACTGTCATGGAAGGAACACAGGAAGAATTACTGAAAATTGCCCAAAAGGCACAAGATGCTGTATTGGGAGCTGGTGCTGATGAAGTTTTGGTATATTTCAGAATACAGGTACGAAAAAATGAGGATGTGACAATCGACAGTAAAATCGGAAAATATACTTAAGTACTGATCAACACATATAAAATCAAACTGCTCAACGAGTCTTCATGAGCAAAAAATACTTTCTTTATAGCAAGGCCTCAGTCACTTAAGTACTGAATCCAAACTATCAAACCTTAATACGGTTATTTTTTCGTATATTAAAGAAAAAGATTCAACTTTAAACTGCTTATGAAAAGATTGATACTGGGTGCTATTATGCTTTTTTCAATTACCCATTTTTCAAATGGGCAGATCCAATCTGTCTCTTACAATGTGGTCAATAATGAAATCAACAGCAATAATCCATTACCCTCAGAAGAACCTTTTTTCATCAAGGGAAACCTTCCTGAAGGAATAGAATTGGTTAAGATAAAGGTAAACAGGTCTGGGAAAAATGAGAAACTAGCACAGGAATATGTCTGGAAAAGAGCCTTCGAGTTCCCTGTATCTCAATATGAACTTTTTGTTTCCAATGAATTGAGAAGTAATGATGCTTACGATTTAGAATTTCATTATTTCAGGAAAGCCGATGAATATGAAATGAGCAACGTAAGAGAGGCTATTTACAGAAATCTGGAATCTTACATACGCGCAAACTTTGAAGTAACCGGCAGAGGTATTAGGACAAACCATTCTGATCCCGTTATGATGTCTCAGATGAATCAGATAGTAAGTGAAGCACTTGAAGATTACAGACATTTTCTTGGTAGAGATTTCAGAGGCTTCAGTGAAATTGTAAGGCAAAAATTGGATCAAAAAAGCAGGCTTAGGTTAAATAGGGCGAGATTTAACATCCTCGGTAAAAACGAATTGGATAATGAAAAGGCTGCTTATGCTGGTCAATATATCAGTGAATTGATCCAACTGGTACAGGACGAGACATCACAATACTTGGACAACAGCCTCATGGCATTAGCTGATATCCGAACCGTCAGCAATTATCCCACTGAAAAAAAGCCTGGAACATTACCATTGAATTTTGGCTACGGTAGTATTGCCATTAAGAGGAGCCTTTCCAGCACAGAGTATCTTCACGGGCCTTATGTGGGATTATCCCTGCCCTTAGGAAATAGAACCTTTACACGTTTTCTTGGTAATGCATCTTTTTCGACTGGAGTATTTTTACAGAATTTCGAATCAAGAGATGGACAGGCTATTCGAGGAGAACTTGCGGGCATACCCATATACGCAGGTCTCGGCTATACGATGTTCCGCATATTAAGACTTAATGTAGGAGCTGTAATGCTCAATATTGAAGAAAGTAATGGAAATTTTAGCCCTAACCATATTCAACCTTTTGCAGGAATCAGTCTCGAGTTCAATATGTGGCTGGGTTTAAGAGACAGGAGGTAAGGCATGCTGAAAAAAGTATACTTATGCTGCATCTTCTTAATAACCAGCTCTGTTCTCCAAGCACAACAAAAAGAGTTTGAGTGGAGATTGGGTTTTAGTGCGGGATATTCCAATTACTATGGAGACCTTAGTCCTTTCACTATTCAAGGATTGAGCAATTTAGAAGCTATACATCACCTATTTTACTTCAATCCTACTTATTCAGAAAAACCCTCTTTCAAAATTTCATTGGAAAGACAGTTGAGTCCTACAATAGGCCTGATGTTCAGTTATGCCGAATACCATTTCGCCATGAGTGATAGGTATGTGCAAAGAGATGGCAGACTGATGCTGGAAAATCCTAATTTTTTCAGAAGCCTGAATTTCCAAAACCATACCAGGGATATGGGTTTGTCATTTGTATTTAAAACTGACAATGACCGTCTACTGTCTTCAAAATCACTCATCGCACCATACTTCACTTTAGGCTTTGGCCTGATCAACTTCGAAGTCTTTGGAGATCTTCTGGATGATGAAGGAATGCGCTATGACTACACCCTACCCCTACCTGTCAATAACGGTGTTTACGAAACTGATCTACAACCGCTGAAAACAGAAAGAGAAGATGGTTATTCCTTAGGATCTTTGTATACAAATCTCGGTTTGGGCTTCAGGGTCAGGTTGGGCAATAGGATGGAGTTGTTTGCGCAATCAGACTTTTTATACACTTTTACTGATTACCTGGACGATGTCAGCGGGAATTTCAGAAGTAGCTATGACAATGACTTCCAAGCATATGCTGCAAATCCATCCGGTATGATTCTGAACCCAAACAATCCCCAAAGAGGTAATCTTAACAGCCCTAATGATTGGATAATTTTCCATAGTATTGGCCTTAAATTTAATTTTGGAGCAAGTAAAAAAACCTTTTCTGCTCCAAGACTAAGCAGCTTTCAACCAGGTTATGTAAGTCCCATTTCAGTTTATGATACCGAAATACCGCGGGTACCTGAAGAGCAGATTGCTGAGGAAGACCGGGGAACAACCAATAATTACTACAACATTCAAATAATAGATGAAGAAAGGATAAACAGTCTGGAACACAAAATACAGTTGTTAGGCTGGGAGCAGCAAATCCTCGAAAGAGAAAAGTTGATTCTTCAAGGCCAACGAAATCAGGATGAACTGATAACGTTAAGAAGCCAATTCTTGAAACATCTCGAAGCCCTTGAACAAGATGAAAGTGTTGACTCAGATGAGAAAGAGGAAATGTTGGATAGCAGCAAGAAAAGACTTTTCAACCTCAGATACAGCATTGATAGCACAAGCAGAAGGGAATCCGAGATAAGAACAGAAATTGATAGCCTTCGCAACTTGCTTGAAGGACGTTGGGAAGGGCAAGCAACCCGAACCCTTACTAAGGATAGTATGAATACTTTTATTCAAGAGAATATCTTAAATGAGGAGGCAAAGAAGGAGGAATCCATACAGGATGATGAAATGATTGGAGAGTCAACCGCAGAAAAAGACAGGACTCCTATTGATAGAAGAGATACCATAGTGGTAGTTCAACAAAGTACCAGACCTACTGAAGCAGAACCTGAAGAAGTGCAGACCGAAGCAGGAGTCAAAACTGAACAAGCTAAAAGAACCACAACCATAGGCTATGATGATGACGAGCGAATAAGAAGCTTGCAGGAAGAGGTAGACTACCTACGCTATCAAAGGGATCAATTGTTGCTTGATAAAAGGGCACAAGAACAAGCAAGCCCCGATCCAGAGGAAAGAATTATCAGGGAAAGGATTATTGAACAGAGTAAGGTAAGTCAAGAGGTTGAAATAGAAGAAGGATCACGGCGTAAGAATAGGTGGTGGTGGCCTTTTGGAGCTGGAGCTGCTGCAGGTACAATTGCAAGCTCAAATAAAGACGAAACCCCGCGGTCAGAAGCAATTTCAGCTACTGAGATACCCTTAAGCCAAGCTGAAATTGACAGGATAGGTATCGCTGTCAGCAGTGCATTTTTAGGCACTTCATTCATTTCAATTGACACAGATTCGAAAGTTACAGAACAGGACGTTGAGGAAATATCCATTCTCACCAGTCAAATCAAAGAAGAAAAACCTGAAAGCACACCAGCTACGCTGTCAGCCATTGGAGAGATTCCGGAAGTTATTCGAGACACTGTGTACGTTGAAAATGAACCTGTTATCCGAATGTTGAAATCCAAAGAAATCATTTATTTTCAGGTTAATCAACGAGAACCCGATGAAACTGAATTGAGGAAATTGGCGAATTTGGCAGAATATGTAAAAGAGCATCCTTCGACCATTTTGGTCTTGACTGGATTTGCTGACAACACTGGAAGTGTCAATTATAATCTTCGCTTGGCAGAGGACCGGACTAATTCGGTCGCTGAAGCTCTGAAGGAGTCATTTGGTTTAGACTCTGATCAGATACGCATTGAATCGGGAGGACAAGTTGTTCGGGGTACCCAGCGAATAGCCAACGAAAGAGACAGACGGGTAGAAGTTAAGGTGGAAACTAGAGAAAGGTGACCTTTGAGGTTTTTAGAACCTCGCCTTAATAAAAAGAGATGCGAAAGATAAGTGACAATGATATATGCTTTGAGATATGGAGTAGAAATAAGCCTTGGGCGATATATTGGTGGCGTATATAAATAAAAAAATTACTTTGAAAAAAGTGTCAGATAAAATCAGGAAGTAACAAATGATCTTTAAAAAAGTGAAAACTTAAGCTTGTCAGTGAGTAACTCCAAAGCTTTTATGGATTTGACGGAATTACCTTTTTCATTCAATTCTGGACACCAGACTGCTATAGAAAATTTATGCGGCATCACTGCCGCAATACCTCCACCTACTCCACTTTTACCGGGCAAACCAACCCTGAAAGCAAATTCTCCTGACTCATCATAGAATCCACAGGTCAGCATCAAGGCATTGATCCTTCTCGCATGGCTTTCAGAAACAATCTCACGATTGGCAAAAATGCTGTAGCCATCATTGGCCAAAAAAGAGAAAGACTTGGCCAAGTCTGTACAGGACATTTCTATAGCACATTGGGAAAAATACACATCCAAAACATCCTCCACCTTGTTTTCAAAGTTTTTATATGCCTTAAGAAAATAGGCTAAGGCCGTATTCCTCTCGGCATGCTTTTGTTCTGATTGTTTGACTTCTGGATTCATCATGACGCACTGATGGCCCGAAAGCTCATTGATAAAATCAGAGATTTGCTGAAAGGGATGGTCAAATTTACTGCAAAGTGCATCAGTAATCACCAAAGCTCCTGCATTGATAAAAGGATTCCTTGGGATTCCTTTTTCGTATTCAAGCTGGGCTATTGAATTAAAAGGATTACCACTAGGTTCTACGTTTACTCGAGACCAAAGCTTGCTTTTGAAAACATGGAAAACCATGGTCAAGGTATGCACCTTGGAAATACTCTGAATGGAAAATGGAACCTCATAGTCCCCTACCCCAAAAACATTCCCTTCTAAGTCCACTAAAGAAATCCCAAACTGATCGCCATTAACATGAGCAAGCTCTGGAATATAATCAGCTACTTTCCCTCTTGGGTTTTCATTTTGTACTTCTTCGTAAACTTCCTCTATTAATGCTTGATAGTCCATAAGTTCAAAGTGATGATTTTTCTCTGGATAATCAAAATCTTCATGGTATAACTCACATATCTCCCATTATTTGGAGAACTATTATTTTTTGAAAATATGATGCAAAGGTAACCTGTACTCCGCCTCAAGCATCCAGCCATTTAATACTCCCTGAGATTCAAAAGAACCCGGAACTCCGCTAACTGCGTAATCCACCTGTACACGATCAAATTCAGGACTTCCAAAATGTCTTGAAGCCTTGAAGGTTATCAGACCAGTTCGAAATATTGGCATTTCAGTATAGATACCGGAATTAAAGAAAACTCCTTTTGGACTTACCGCAAGACCAGTCGCATGGGAAACATAAGGAAAAGCCTCTTCATCTATTACTCTGTTGCCGGAAGAACCGGTCACAGCCTGTCCACCATCTTGAAACCCAACAGGGATATGGGTTGTAAAAGAAGTACCTAAACGAATTTTTTTATTGACGGGCAGTTGTCTATCGTACCTGATAGTAATTGGTACTGTGTTTACTGAGAATCTTCTATGATTAGTAAATATTGGAACTCCTTCTGGGTTAAATAGCTGATAAACATTTCTACCTCTAAAACCAGCATATCCTCCTTCAATAGAAAAATCTCCGTACCTATGGCCCAATCCAAACATATAAGAGGTACTCACATTCTGAAAATCATCTGAAACATCATTAACAGGATCATTTACTTTTCTCAAAGAGGCAGAGCCCATCACATACAAGCCATCTGACCATGGATTTTCAATTTTTGGTTTGGTAGCTTTGTCGTAATCCCTTTTAGACTTTAACCAATTCTCCGTATTGATGCCATAGCCTAAAAATAATCCAGTGTAAGAGTTTCTCCCTGACAGAGGTACTCCAAGCAGTTCTTCAGTCCCATAAGGATTATTAGAATCAAATCCCTGCTGATGTCTTACTCCTACAAGCAAGTAGTTTCGCTTTTTGGTATAAAATTTCACCCCTGCTTCCGCTCTTGCCACAAATTGAACACTCCTTCGGGTTTGCATTCCAAAACCCACATCCGAAGGCTGTAGGATGTTATTGACAGATATCCCTCCAGAGGGTTGAAAATAAAAACTATGTTTTTCCTTTTCAAGGTTGTAACGGGCACCCACTGCATAATTACCGTAACTTTTATAAATCTTATTTCTTACGAAATCGGGATCGTCTAACTGTATGGCTGAGCGCATCCATTCAGTTTGGATGCTCAATTGCCAGTTTTGACTGATTCTTGGTAGAAAATTTAATCCGGCATGTTGTCCCAAAGGACTGGAAAACCGCAAATCGGAGTAGGTCGCTGACTGTCCCATCTGAAAATAATTTTTATTGATTCCGCCATAAAGCTCCACATCAAAAAGATTCTGACCCTTAGCATTTAGTACAATAAAAAAACAGAATAAAACTATTAATCCTTTATAAAATATTTTCATACTACTTAAGATTTGTTTTGATCAAAAGTAGCAGGATAGAATGATTTTAAAACTATGGGATTGGTTAAGAAATGTTAACTACAAAGTTGAAAATGGTAAACGAGAATCTGTAAAAAGAAAAGATCCAGTAATCAATTTTACAGATACCCAAGAACCTTTTCAAAACCGGTCAAAAAAAACCTTCTTTTGGAACGCCTACAAAATTTAAATAATTTTAATTCGCAATTCCTCCAATTTATGTGTCCAAGGAGGATTAAACACCACCTTGGGACTAATAGAATTAAAATCAATCAATTTTAGAAAACCCTTAATTGATTTGTTTCTGCTTTAATTGCAGATAATCATAATTTTTTTAATTCCTTTTACTAAAATCAAACCCAAAGCCAATAAAGGCTCCTGCATAAGTTCCGTAAGATCTAACTGCATAATTTCCAGTATCCAGAAAATTTTCTTTGTTGAGGTTTTCAAATCCATACTGATATCTCAATCCCCAGAAAAAGTAATTTTTACTGTCTTTATAGTAGTTTTTCAAACCTACTTCAGCCCTTACTACAGGTCCTAATGCTATTTGCTGTTCCCCAAGTGATTGCTGGGAACCGGTTCTTTCCGTATAGCTATTGAGCGCAAGTCCGAAGGAAGGTTGCAGATAAAAAGCATATCCTTCTTTTTCTATATTATACCGCATTCCCAGGCTATAAATCCCATACTCATCTCCCCTTGTTATATTTTGTCCGATATTTCCTGTCCAATTTTCCCTTACAGCCATCCTGTAAAACTCTCCTTGAAGCGCAACCTGCCAATTGGTATGGATTTTTGTCAAAAATGTCACACCCGCATGAAAGTCTACAGGTGACCTAACCGTAAGAATGCCATCAGGCAAAGAGTTATCTACTTCAATAAAGGAATATTGCAGTCCTCCATAAAACTCTGCTCCAAAACCTATTTGGGCTTTGGTCGAGAAAACTGTAATCAAAACAATAGCGAGGGTGAGAATTGTAAATTTAAATTTCATGTATTGCTGTAAATTTGGAAAGC
This sequence comes from Mongoliibacter sp., assembly GCF_007692705.1. Classification (GTDB taxonomy): domain Bacteria; phylum Bacteroidota; class Bacteroidia; order Cytophagales; family Cyclobacteriaceae; genus Mongoliibacter. The sequence goes on along the minus strand of NZ_REBN01000173.1, from coordinate 10,034 downwards.
AAATAAAATGAATCTCATTTAAATATACTATTCAAAGGCAATTTATACCCCAATTCTAATATCCAGCCATTAAGACTACCTGCAGCATCAAGACTGACCGGCTCCCCGTTTACTTCTCCAAAAACATTCACTTTACCTACTTGCGGACTGTTAAAATTCCTGGAAAAATTCAATGTCAACATACTGGAGTTGAAAATTGGTATTTCTGTAAAAACTCCTGCATTAAAAAACACTTTTCCCTCTGAGCTTTCTTCATAAGGTACTGAACTTAAAGCGTAACGAAATTGACCGGTTTCACTATATATACCTCTGGTGTACCAAGCCATCCCCTTGGTCCCTAAGGTATACATTGCAGCACCTGAAGCCCCTACCCTGAATTTATTCCCACTACCTATGTCCCAATGATACCGAAGCCTAACAGGTATCACACCAACAGTATAATCTGTTGGCGTATGGATATTCAAAGCACCATCTTCTAAAACCGCATTTGTATAAGCGTTTAATCTGCCATATCCGGACTCTAAGCTTACCTGACCAAAAGTATAGCCCAACAAGAATTCATTCCCTCCTGAAATATGAGAAAATTCTAAATTAGGTTCGCGCTCAGATTTCGACTGGAATCTCAATAAACCAGTTGCCATCAAATAAAATCCATCACCCCAAGCAGCTTGTCTTTTTTCAATTTTACGCTGTACTCTCCCAGCCTTCCTTTCTTCTTTTTCCTCTATTGATTTACCTTTGAAGTCAATCCCATACCCAAGTACTAAGCCTGTATAAGAGCCTCTTCTTTGCAATTGGGGATTTGGAGAATGACCCATCCAATTAAATTCCTGCGCTTTTAATTCGCCGAGACCTTGTTGATGCCTGACGCCTATGGTGAAATAATTTTTGGATTTGGTATAAAATTTTACTCCTGCATCAAGCGCAGCATTGGCAACCACAGAATTTCTATATGTAAAAAACTGAATGGAACTTACCGAATCCCTAACATTGAGTTCACTATATCTTAAAAGACTAACACCAAATGATGGTTGTACATAAAAAGCATGATTACCCTTTTCCCAATTTTTCCTGAGCCCGAGCCTATGATGCCATAGATTCCCACCTCTTACCTTTAAGGTCCTAAACTCCCGGCCATCCGGAAAATCAATAAATCCATCGTAATTGTATGCAAGTCCTGTAAATTCTGACTGCAAAGAAAGTTGCCAGTCTCCTCCCAATCCATACAAAAGCCCTAATCCAACATGATTGGCAAAAACATTCTCAAAATTTAAACTTGGAACCGGATCATTGACCAGTTTTTGATAGCTATACTGCGGCCCAGTGTACATTTCAAGTTTAATGCGGCTTTGCGCATAGCTATTGGAATAATAGAATCCTAAAAAGGCGCCTAACAATAGAAGGAATTTATTCATATAGGAAAGGGAAATCTAAAGAGTAAACGAAATTATTAATTCAAATATTATTCTTCCGATCCTTAAAATCACCAAATATTTTTGACAGCCTTTTTGCTCTTTTATTTGGTCAAGGTACTGATAGGTAATTTAAGTCCTACTTCAATATTAAAACCGTTTAAAGTACCGGATTTCACGGACTCCACCTGCTGCTGATTGAATATTTCCTGAACATTTACCTGCCCAATCTCAGGACTTCCAAAGTTCTGAGAAAAATTAAAGGAAAGTAAACTGGAATTGAAGAAGGGAATTTCAAAGAAAGCACCGGCCTGATAAAAAAGCTTCCCGCCGGAGTTTTGATCCGTCGGAACGGATCTCAAAGCAGGAACTCTTTCCTCGTTTACAATAACAGCCCCTCTTTGGGTTTCATCAAACCTTACGGTATTCAATGTCACAAAAGTAGCAGCGGACACTCCTACCCTTAGCCGGTTGTTTTGGCCAATATCCAAATGATATCGCGCTCTTAGCGGTATGGCCCTTGTCCTTGGGTCATTCAGGCTGACCCACCCAAAGTTTTGAGATTCCACCTTAGTCTGACTCATCCAACTGGAATAACCTGTCTCAAAACTCCATTGGCCTGAAGTATACCCAAACAGGATGTGGGAAGCAGGTCTAAGCCTGGTCATGCGTGATGCATTACTTTCCACAAAATCAGGCTGGAACCGCTGCATAGTTGTCAACATTACATAGGTGCCATCACCCCAGGCCGCCTCGTGCTTTTCATTTTTTTGCTCTTTTTTAATAATTTTCCACTCCTCTTTTTCTACTTTTTCCCTTGTCCTAAAACTTATACCATACCCAAATACAAGTCCAGTGTAAGTCCCTCTGCGCTGTACTATGGGCCTTGGCGCATCAGCCCCAAAGGTCAACCACGGTTCTTGCAATCTTCCAAAACCTTGATGATGCCTTAGTCCTACCAAAAAATAATTGTTGTTAGGGGTATTGAATTTCATCCCTACTTCCAAGGATGCCGCAGGAACAACCCGGGTCGTCAGTCCCAGCCTGGGTGAATCTCCTGAATTATCCCGAGGTTCAATTCCGAAACTGCGTGATCGGTTTATACCAAAAGAGGGTTGAACATAAAGTGCATGTCCCGCCATTTCCCAGGATTTCCTGAGACCTAAACTGAAGTTACTATACTGAAATCCCCAATTTAATCGCTGTGGCCCCAATAAAAATGAAGACCCTGAGTGTTCAGGATGTTGTGTAGAACTGAAAGGTGAGGATGCATGCCAAGACTGCAGGACCATTTGCCAGTCACTACTGATATTGTATGACAATCCCAAACCCAAATTCAGTCCTGTACGGGTAGCAAACTCCAGGGATGGGGAAGGGTCATCTAATAGGCTTTGATGATGTCGTTGAGGAACAAGGTACATTTCAAGATTGATCCTACTCTGGGCTATGGCTTGCGAAGAACATATCCACAAAAGTACGCCTATAGAAAGCAGTAAATTTTTCATTCCAAAAACAGTTTAGGACCAACACATTACCCTAAAAATAAGACTTTTCAACTAAAAAGTATCACATACGAAGAAATAAAAAAATTGATCCCATAGTAAATTTCATTTTTCACTCAATAAAACGATTTATATGAAACTTTTTCAATAGCGTTAAATTTATTTGAAGCGTGACCATTATATCGCCGAACCTAAAGGCCGGCAGACAGGGGCTTATATCCACTTTATATCGCGAACCTGTCTACAGACAGGTTGAGCATATATCATATCATTTGACTGTCTCTCAATCCTAGTATCTAGTTTCTAAAAAAACATACCCAACTTTCTTATGTATATAATTTTTTTATATATTTAAACTTCCAATGCAATAAACACCATGTCGAATAACAATCTGATCAAAGGAAGCCTGCAGACCATCATCCTCAAACTACTGGAGGAAAATGATAAAATGTATGGCTATGAAATAACCCAAAGGGTCAAAGAGCTTACCGAAGGTGAAATCAAAATCACCGAAGGGGCCCTCTACCCTGCCCTGCACAAGCTGGAAGCTGAAGGGATGCTCACCACGGAAATTCAACAGGTAGACAACCGGGTAAGAAAATACTACAGCCTGACCAAGGACGGTCAAAAGGAAGTAAGCGCTAAGATGTCCGAGCTACAAAGCTTTGTCGGCAATCTGCAGAGAATATTGGATCCTGAGTGGAAACCGGGATTGGCTTAAAGGGTTCACGCGGCGTGCGCAACGAATGGCGCAGCGAACGCAAAGGAATAATTAAGATTGATGAAAAAAATTAGAAAAAACTTATTAAAGTTACCGTAGCGAGCGTGGCGAAAAACTTTGCGCCCGTTGCTAGAAACTATTGCGATCGCTGCGTGAAAAAATTCATCAAGAGAAATAAACAAAAAGTTTAACCATGGAAGATTTACTAAAAAGAATTACTATCAATCCTGATGTAGCACATGGAAAACCAACTATCAGGAACACAAGGTATGCTGTAAGTTTTATACTTGAATACTTAGCTGGGGGTGATACTACGGAAGATTTGCTCGAGGAATTTATAGACTTGGAAAAAGAAGATATTCTTGCTTGTCTAGCCTATGCCGCTCAAACTGTCAACTTTAAAGATTTTAAGATATCTGCTGCATGATATTGCTCCTAGATGCAAATATCCCACCATCTTTAGCTGAAGATATTTCAGGTTATGAAGTTATTCATGTCAATTCTTTCCCTTTAGGAACCTCCACTAGTGATAGTGAAATAAATGAATACTGTCACCAGAATAATTGCATTCTTATAACAAAAGACTCAGACTTCTATGATTCATTTATTTTACTCAAAAAACCGCCCAAGCTCATTTTGGTTAAACTGGGTAATCAAAAAATCAGAGAGCTAAGGAGCTATTTCAGAAAAAATCGAGAATTAATAGAGTCATTAATTAGTAAGCATTCTTTGATTATTCTTACACCAGAAAGTATAAAAGTTATACAGTGACCCGCCAACTAACCAACATAGAAACCAAAGAAATCCGCAATGCAATCATGCAAAAGGAGCTTTCATCAGCAGAAATCCTGATGGAGATCTATGACCATTATGTAAGTCATTTGCAGGAATTTACTGAGGAGGAATTCGACAATCAACTTTTTGAATTGGAACAAAAGTTTACCTATCCTTATTGCCATGCCTTGCAGGCGAAGTTTAACTTGGAAATCAGAAAAGAGCTCAGCAGTCTCCAATGGCAAGTTTTGAAAAGATATTTTTGCTTTTCCAAAATCCTATATGTAGTGATTTTTTCTTTTATAGCATTTCAAATGAGCCGTTTTGTCACTGATCAAAAAGAAATAGCGATACTGATGTTATCTCCTCTCTTGATTTTAGCAAGCGCCCATATTTTCTTTTTGATTAAATCCTATTTTAGAATCAAAGGCATAAAAAGGGACTTTGAAACAAAAAGGCCTCTTCAATCTTCACTTTTTTACCCCTTTTCAGAAAAACTTTACCTACCTGTCATGATGGCTTATGGCCTTATGTGGTCTGCTGATTATCTATTTAACTCCAAAGCAACGGTGAATTTGGCTCCCTCTATTGCAGTTGTAATTTTTGTTATCCTTTCGATATATGTGCTAACCCTGTTTGAAGTTTGGCAACTCAAGACTAAAACCACGCTGATATGAAACTGACAGAAAAGGATATAGAAAAGTTACATTACCATATCAATGCAAAGCATATTGAGTACATCGAAATCCGAGACGAGATATTGGATCATTACCAAACTGCCTTAGAATCACAAGAAGAAAAGTCTATGGAAGAAGTTTTGAAAGATTTGGATCAAACTTTTACAATTGGCTTTTGTAGACAAGCAGGAAGAGACTATTTGAGCAGCTTAAAGAAAGAATACACCATAAGATACAAGCAAGAACTTTTCTCCTTATTTACAACCAAAAATCTCTGGATTACGCTTTTGATTTTGGCAATAGCTATTTCCATACCTAGTTGGATTAAAAACGGGGGAACATTGATGCATCTCCTCAACATCATAGTTTTGTCTGCCATGAGTATTGAAAATTGGATAATAAGTAGATCTTATCCCAATAAAAAGCATAAACATCATTACAGGAGCATTGATGACAAACCTATTTTTGCCCATACCAAAGCGGATACCCCTAATGGTTATGCCTTATTACACGCAATTACATTGATCTTAATTATGGTTCCTTTACTTTTTATTCATGGGTTCTATACTGATGAAATGATGAAACATCCTATTGTATTTGAACCGCCTTACCTCTATGCTACTGTAATTGGCGTTTGGTTTTTACTGCTATTGACTATAGTAAGGTTTCGAGTTAAAACCACACTATCCAAGCCTCGATTTAGACAAACCTAAACTATGAGAAGACTTACTGACATAGAAATCCAAATCATCAAAGACAGGCTTGATAGCTTGAGCCTGTCATATGTAGAAATTTATAATGAACTTTTAGACCATTACGTGACAGCTTTGGAAGAAGTGGGGCCAGAAGAATTTGCTAGTAAAAAAGAAATGCTGGACGAGGAATTTGCTTGGTCTGTAGTCCGGAATATGGAAAAAGAACTCTTAAAAAATGTCAGTCAAGAGCTCCAAAATTCTCAATTAGAAGCACTCAAGTTTTGGAAGATGGACTTTTTGGGAGTTATGGGGATACTCGCATATACAGTTGTTTTAATTATGGTTTATCATTATATCAGCTTAGATCTGATGATGATTTTTTCTTTTTTGCCAGCTTTCGGGATTATGATAGCCTTGCTTTACCATTCTGGAAATTATTTTTCATTCAACCTTGACCCTAAGTATCATCGACCAAGAAATGTCATCCTTCAAGCCGCTTTAGGTCGATATCAATTAGTTTTAAATTTCAGTAATTTTTTCTTCATGCTATCCTCAATCATTTTGAATAATAACGGTCTCGAAAACTGGGCGATGCTAATGATGGTAATATATTCCACGATTTTGAATTTGTATTCATTTTCACTTTACACATCGATCAACCTCAAAACCTTCAAACTGATCCAACCATGAAACTCAATCACAAACAACTGGAAACTATTAGATTAGAACTTTTAAAAGTCAAGATTTACTATACTAACATTCAGGATGAACTGCTAGATCATATTGCTTCCGAGACAGAGCAACTTATGAAGAAAGGTTTGGATTTCGATACCGCATTTCGCCAAGCTGCCCAACAGGTCAATCCTGAAAAATTTCAGACGACCGTACTCATGGCTACTCATTTGTCAAAAATGAAGTCAATATTCAAATCATTTATGGAACCAATGGTATTGATCAAGTCTCTTTTGTTAGCTGCTTTGATAATGTTAGCGGTAAAAGGTATTGGTCTAGAAATCCCTTTTGCCATCAAATGGATGAAAATCTCCTTCATGATTCTCATCAGCTTATTGATCGCATTGACTTTCAAAAAGAAACTGATACAAAACTCAAATATAGTCGCATCCTGGAACTCTTCTTGGCTGGTTTTCTGCTTAATGTTACCGGTAACAAATTATGATTTGCTCCTCAACCTAGGGTGTACCCCTTCTACCATTTTGGGGATAATTACATTTTGTATTTCCTTTTTATTTATCAGTGGGTTTACGATGACAATCCGTGAAATTCAAAAAATGAAGACTGTATGAAACTCACCAAAGACCAAATCGAGCAACTCAAGAAATTGATTTCCTACAAAGGATATCCTCAGATTGATGTGCAGTATGAAATCCTGGACCATGTGGCTTGTAAGGTGGAGGAGTTGATGGAAGAAAACCCAAAGCTAAGTGTACCTGATGCCTTTCAGAAAGTACATGCTTCTTTTGGAATATTTGGTTTTTCGGAATTGGAAGAGTCTTACAAAAAAATGATAGAAAAGAGACTTTGGAGCTATTATTGCCAAGAACTCAAGCAACTGTTTACCAGCTACAGGATTATTTTTCCCTCAGGTTTGCTATTTATCTTTTTCCAATCCTCCACATTATTACAGGATTCAAAAGCTTGGATTCTGATGATGATAGGCTTCCTGTTCTTTTCATTTATCTGGGTAGTTGTCAGGTATTGGGGCACACACAAGAAGTACAAACAATATGAATCTTACCTGGCGTCCAACAATATCTTTCAATTGATCAATTTGGGAGTCATCATTTGTATGCAAGGGCACTCATTTTTTTACCGGGAGCAAGGGGTTCAGACAGGGTTATTTGCTCAGGTTTTCATTGGAGCCATCTTGGTTTCTATATCCTTTCTATTTATCAGCATCTTTATCTTGCCTCGTGTTTTGGACAGAAGCATTGAGGATACAGAAGCTTTGATGAAGGTGTATGGGCAAGGGTGATGTTAGTTTTAAATTAAAGAAACGGTTATTTCAACATCAAGAGATCGCTCTGCATCATGGCAACGGGATTTACAAATAAAGGTGGTACTTGGATTAAATATGTAAATGCAGCAAAATCTAGTCCCTAGTCTTACAATCCAGCACAGTTCTTCCATTTTTTTAATCCTCAACTTCCGATCCACCTACTATTTTTCTAACCCCATCCTTTATCTTTTCTTTATCATTTTGAAGTGGATCAAAAGGAAACCAAATTTTCTTCTTACCTTTGCACCCTAATTCAATTTTACAATGCAAAGTATTCGGAATATCGCGATTATCGCACACGTTGACCACGGTAAGACCACCCTGGTGGACAAAATTATCCATGCATCCAAAATCTTTCGTGAAAACCAACAGTTTGACGATTTAATCCTGGATAACAACGACTTGGAAAGAGAAAGGGGGATTACCATTCTTTCCAAAAACGTATCCGTAAGATATAAAGACACCAAAATCAATATCATCGATACTCCAGGTCACGCCGACTTTGGAGGAGAAGTAGAAAGGGTTTTGAAAATGGCCGATGGAGTAATCCTATTGGTAGATGCTTTTGAAGGACCTATGCCGCAGACTCGTTTCGTGTTGGGCAAAGCCTTGGATCTAGGCTTGACTCCTATCGTAGTAGTCAACAAAGTAGACAAAGAAAACTGTAGACCTGACGAAGTTCAGGAGTCTGTTTTTGAATTGATGTTCAACTTGGACGCTACAGAAGAGCAATTGAACTTCCAAACACTGTATGGTTCTGCAAAACAGAATTGGATGGGTCCAGATTGGAAAAACCCTACGGACTCAATCATTCCTTTGCTGGACGCGATTGTAGAACATATCCCTGAACCAAAAATTGACGAAGGATCTGTACAGATGCAGATCACATCACTGGATTACTCAAACTTCGTAGGCCGTATCGCCATAGGAAGGGTAAGAAGAGGTACAGTGAAGGAAGGTGCTCAAATGATGCTTTGTAAAGCAGATGGCGTTTTCAAAAAAGTAAAAGTAAAGGAACTTCATACATTTGAAGGTCTTGGAAAAAATAAAGTAACTGAAGTATTTGCTGGAGATATCTGTGCTGTCACAGGTGTAGAAGATTTTGAAATTGGCGATACACTTGCTGATTTGGAAAACCCTGAGCCACTAAAAAGAATTTCGATCGATGAGCCTACAATGAATATGCTCTTCACCATCAATAATTCTCCATTCTTTGGTAGAGAAGGTAAGTATGTAACTTCTCGTCACCTGAGAGATCGTTTGATGAAGGAAATGGAAAAAAACCTTGCATTAAGGGTTGAGCCAACTGATTCAGAGGATAAATTCTTGGTCTATGGCCGCGGTATACTTCACTTGTCTGTTTTGATCGAAACAATGAGAAGAGAAGGATATGAGCTTCAGGTAGGTCAGCCTCAGGTGATTTTTAAAGAAATTGATGGCGTTAAACACGAACCAATCGAAACATTGGTAGTAGATGTTCCAGAGACGACAGCTGGAAAAGTAATCGAATTAGCTACGCAAAGAAAAGGAGAACTTCTGGTGATGGAACCAAAAGGTGATTTGCAGCACTTGGAGTTTAGAATCCCTTCAAGAGGTTTGATAGGATTGAGAAACAATGTTCTGACGGCAACACAAGGTGAGGCTATTATGAACCACAGGTTCTCTTCTTATGAACCCTTCAAAGGTGCCATCCCAGAAAGAAACAATGGTTCATTGATATCGATGGAAGGTGGACAATGTACTGCTTATGCTATTGACAAATTGCAAGACAGAGGTACATTCTTTGTTGAGCCAGGAGAAGAGCTATACACAGGTCAAGTAATTGGCGAAAACTCTAGGGATAACGATATTGTGGTCAATGTACAGAAGGGTAAAAAATTGACGAACATGAGAGCATCAGGTTCGGATGACAATACCAGGATCGCGCCAGCCAAAAAGTTCTCTTTGGAAGAGTCTATGGAATATATCCAAAAGGATGAATACCTTGAAATCACGCCAAAATCCATTCGAATGAGAAAAATCTATTTGGATGAGAATGAGAGGACAAGAATGGCGAAGAAAGATTCTTAATTGTACGAAGTACAAAGTATAAAGTACAATGACAGACCCCAGAAGTTGGAAGACTTTTGGGGTCTTTTTTTGACCTTTGAAATTTTCAAAAACCTCGAAGGTCTTCTTTTTATAGGCAGAACGAGACCTGCCAGGTTTCATAAACCTAGCAGGTCTTTTTGATTTA
>NZ_REBN01000112.1 GCF_007692705.1 Mongoliibacter sp. | reverse complement strand
CAGCACTTTGTGATTGAAACCAAATCCAGCCTGGATGAATGGGAAGCTCCAAGCAGTTCCTTATTGACAGAATTTTAAACCAACTATTATATACTATGAAAAAGCTTATTACAATTTGCCTCTTTTTTATCCTTAGCCAGGGAAATGCTCAGGATATATTTCAGAAGACTTTGTTTTCAGCCGACTTGGTAATGGACAACCGGGAATTCATTTCACTGACGGACCAACAGGCAGAAAAAATCAAGAAAATCCACAGCCAGAATGCAGGAGAATTCAGGAGTTTGAAATGGGATTTAGACAATGAAAATGAAAAACTCAAAAGAATGCTCTTGGCCAACAGAATTGATCAGACCATTGTTCAAAAGCAGATGGATGTGGTATTAGCATTGGAAAATAAGCTGAAAGTCAAGCAGCTTAACACCCTCGTTGCCATTAAAAATGAGCTTACCGAAAGTCAGCAGGAAGAATTGAATATCTTAAGAAACAATCCTTCTAATGAAAGGAAACTATTCGGAACTGTAGTTAAAGGAAGTGAAAAATCTGTTGCCACTTCTAAGGGAAAGGAACAGGGTTCAAAAAGTGGTGTCTCAATAACGTCAAACATTGAAGGAGAGACAATTATCATAGTCAGACAGGATGGTAAAGAAAAGAAATTTAAAAGGTCTGATCAAATGGGAATAGATCAAAATAGCATAGAAACCATTTCAGTATATAAAGGGAGTACTGCCTGGGAGATGTATGGAGAGGAAGGAAAAAACGGTGTGGTTGTAATTACTTTGAAAAAAGGTGCTGAATTTAATTTTGAGTAAAAAAAACAGAGTTTTTTAGCTGGATTTTTATCCACTCAGCTATCGGAAATGAGGGATTGAGAATTAAACTTGTTAATTCTATCCATCATTTCCGATATTGATTTTTAAATCAAAGCCAAACCTTTATGAAAACACCCAACCATTTTGTTTACCTGATAATTTTTCTGCTTCCCATTTCAGGATTTGCCCAGGAAGTGATTAATTCTGAATTAACTGTAAACTCCGAAAGGATTGAAAAACGCATTTTTGAACTCGCTGAATTTGGGAGAAATGAAAAGGGAGAGGGGCAAAGGGTTGCCTACAGTAAGGGAGATGTCGAGGGGCGGCAATATTTTATTTCCTTGATGGAAAAAGCAGGACTTCAGGTAAGTATAGATGCTGCCGGGAATATCATCGGAAAAAGAGCAGGCCGGGATGCTTCCAAGAAACCAATTGCCTTCGGCTCTCATATTGATATGGTGCCCGATGGCGGGAATTACGATGGCACCCTAGGTTCCATCACAGCACTGGAAGTAATAGAAGTGCTCAATGAAAACGGGATCATTACAGAACATCCATTGGAAGTATTGATTTTTCAGAATGAGGAAGGGGGATTGGTAGGCAGCAGAGCCATGACCGGCAATCTGAAGGAAGAGGCATTGGATCAGAGGAGCGCAAGTGGTCTGAGTATCAGGGAGGGCATCAAAGCGATAGGAGGGGACCCGGATCGATTGGCTGAAGCTGTAAGAAAGCCAGGCGATCTATCTGCATTTTTGGAAATCCATATTGAACAGAGCAAGGTGTTGGAATCCCAGGGGATTGATGTCGCCATTGTGGAAGGGATTGTTGGAATTGAGGATTGGGACATCACCGTTACCGGAATGGCCAATCATGCCGGCAGCACGCCCATGAATGACAGACAGGATGCCTTGATCGCTGCCTCCAAATTGGTGTTGGCGGTGAATGAAGTGGTCAATAGTTTTGAAGGTGCACAGGTGGGTTCAGTGGGTAAAATGAAGGTAGAACCCGGTGCTCCGAATGTGATTCCCGGAAAGGTAGAAATGAGCCTGCAGATGCGGGATTTGTCTACCGAAAAAATCATGCAGATGTTCGATAACATTGAAATTAAGGCGAAGGATATTGAAGCGGAAACAGGAACTCAGATCGCTTTTAAGCACTTGAACCTTTCCACTACCCCTATTTTGGCCAGTAAGGAAATTCAGGATAAAATGGCCCAGGCTGCGGATGCCTTAGGTATTTCACATATCAGGATGCAAAGCGGGGCAGGGCATGATGTTCAGGAAATGGGCAGGTTATGTCCTATTGGATTGGTATTTATTCCGAGCAAAGATGGGATCAGTCATAATCCAAAAGAATATTCCTCTCCGGAACAAATGGCCAAAGGCGCCAATGTGATCTTGCATACAGTATTGCTTTTGGATAAAAATTAATACTAACTCATGGTAATCTTAATCCTGTACAACAAAAAAAATGGTCTGTTTAGATACAGACCATTATCTTAAAGTTTCACATAATAAACTGTTGGCTAAGCACTCGCAAACTGATTACACCCAAAATTAGCACCTGTGATAAACTCTATGGATTTGGTATTCGGATCCAAAGGTCTTCCATCATTCAAAACTGGAATGATATAATCAAGGTCCATTTTAGACTCGATGTGACTCAATTTATTGCATTCTCCGTAATTTTCTTTTTTGGCAACTACCGGCGCCTGTGGCTCCCAATAATTACAATTCGAACAAACTTTTTCCATGGTTTTTGTGATTTAGTTTCTAATTAAATATATACTAATAAATCGTTTAGGACATCAAATTGTTGGTTCAAAGTACTGATAAATAGCAGTTTATAATTAAACTAAATTAAGGTTAAGATTTTCAAGGAGCTTTTGAATAGAAAAGCCTTTACTTTATTGGGATTAAAAGCTGCTTTGAATTTTTTATATTCCGTTTCAAAACCACCGTAAAATGAATAAGCTTATCTTAACTCTTGCTTTCACACTTTTCTTTGGCATAATCTACGCCCAAAGCATTGAAGATTTTCTTTCAGTTCCTTTTCCAACAGCACTGACAGCCAACCCTGATGGTACAGCTGTGGCCTGGGTATTCAATGACCAGGGAGAACGCAATGTCTTTTATGCAAAATCCCCAGATTACAAGGCTGAAAAAATGACAGCCTACGAAGGTGATATTGGTGTAGATATAGATCAGTTGACATTTTCACCTGATGGAAAGCACCTGTTATTTGTCAGAGGGAATGCTCCCAACTCGAAAGGTGAACCTGCAAATCCTGCACAATTGCAGGAGGATGTTTCTAAAATTATCCATGTGGTAGATTTGGAAAGTAAAAAAACAAAGGAAATTGCTAAGGGCAGCTATCCCCAATTTCATCCCAAAGAGAGGAGTTTTGTCTTTTTGCAGTCAGGGAAGGTTTATTTCCAATCACTGAGTTTAGAAGAGGACCCCAAACAATTGTTTACTGCAAGGGGCAATATCGGTCAGTTAAAGTGGAGCCCGGATGGGAGAATGTTGGCTTTTTCGAGTAACAGAGGAGATCATGCATTTATAGGGCTCTATAACTTGGAGGAGTCCAAGCTGGACTATCCTGACCCAAGTTTGGACCTTGACGGTTATCCTGTATGGAATAAGGATGGGAGTAAATTGGCTTATTTACGTGTCCCTAATATCAACAATAAACTTCCATTCACTTCTCTGAAAGAAACCTACCCTTGGAGTATTCGGGTTTTGGACTTAGAAAGTATGAAGGCTAAGGAAGTATTCAAAGCTGATGAAGGAATAGGTAGTGTTATGGTCAGAGATTTGCCAGCTGTCAATGAAAGGCTTTGGTGGACTCCTCAAGGAGACCTGATTTTTCCTTGGGAAAAAAACAATTGGATGCAACTCTATTCGCTCAGTCTTGAAACAAAAGAAACCTCTAATCTTACTCCGGGAGAAGGGCAGGTAGAATGGGTAGATACTGGTTTTGTACCAAATGAGTTATTGGTTACCTCTAACATCGGAGATTTGGAGAGGCGTCATATTTGGAGGTTGGATTTGGATAATTATGATTTGGAACCTTTGACCGACATGGGGAATATTCAATGGTCACCTGTAAGAATTGAAAATGGCTTGGCCTTTATTTCTGCTTCATATGATCAACCTGCCTGGCCAAAAATCATCCAGTACGGGGAGGAGAATAGGTTGGCTGAAGATTTTTTTCCAGAATCTTTTCCTGATAATTTGGTAAAGCCTGAATCTATTACGATAAAAGCTTCAGATGGATTTGAGTCCTATTCCCAATTGTTTTTACCTCGAGGTTATGACCCAGCTAAAAAATACCCGGCAGTGATTTTTCTTCATGGTGGAAGCAGACGGCAAATGCTCCTAGGTTTCAATTACGGCTTATATTATAGTCATGCGTATGCTATGCAACAGTTTTTTGCATCAAGGGGATATATTGCACTATCCTTAAACTACAGATCAGGAATAGGCTATGGAATGGAATTCAGAGAAGAAGATAACTATGGTGCCGGTGGGGCCTCAGAAGTGAAGGACCTGATGGCTGCTGCAGATTACCTCGCAGGTAGACCTGATGTAGATGCAGGTAAAATCATGCCTTGGGGTGGCAGTTATGGGGGGTATCTTACCGCCCATGCGCTGGCTCAGGCACCAGGTAAATTTCTTGCAGGTTCAGACATCCATGGGGTGCACGACTGGAACCGCACCATTCCTACTTTTGCCAACTGGTACAAGCCAGAGAAATTTCCTGAGATGGCAGAATTGGCTTTTAAGTCTTCTCCTATGTATTATGTAGAAAACTGGAAAGATCCAGTAATCTTGATACACGGAGATGATGATAGAAATGTGATTTTCGAAGAAAGTGTAGAGTTGATAGAAATCCTACGCAATCAAGGTGTGCATGTGGAGCAGCTGGTATTCCCTGATGAGGTGCATTCCTTTTTACTTCATAAGAATTGGGTAGCAGCTTTTGAGGCGACTTATAGGTTTTTTGAAGAGCAGATGAAGAAAAAATAGCTCATGTGCATTCATATTCAAAACGCCTTATTTTACTTGATTGAAGTGTGAAAATCGAGACGTTAGTTCTTTTTAGAAACAAAAATCTATTCATTTTGTACAACTAATCTCATATGTTGCAAAAAGCCCTGCAGATAAATTAAACCGCAGGGCTTTCTATTTAAATTTTACCCAGTTTTTACATTCGTAAAAAAAATGTCTTCACAGACTCCTTCTTAAAATTCACATATTATAGGTTTGATACTTGGGTCAAGCTCTCCTTTTCTGATTGGTGACACTCTGCTGGTTTGGTTTTCCTGTCTTGGGAAGAAAATAGCATTCTCATATACTGCCTGCATTCTCTCCCTCTGGTCAAAGGTAAAGTTATCTACCTCAATGACATAATCCATGATATTGGTTGAGATAAAATTATCTCCAAGACAACCTCTTCTGTTGTTATTGAAAACTGCATTTCCAGACAAGTTAGTAATGGAATGGGGCAAGGTGTCATCGCAGAAATCACCTGTTCCACAGTTGTGGAAGGTATGATAAAGCCCTAAGTAGTGACCCAATTCATGAGCCAAAACATGTGAGTTTGGGTTGTTTAGCTCAATCGCAAACCTATAATCCAAAGAAATTGAGTAGGGATAATTGATTACAGGGTCTGGATTTGAATTAACTTGTAAGCCAGGGATTGCTGGGTTGCTCAATGTTGGTAAATACGCAAACCCTGCAGCAAAACCAATGCTCTCAATAAAAACATTAATATACCTGTTGGGATCCCACATTGCATCAAACTTTGTTTGAAGGTATTCAGGACTGTCTGCATTAAAGTCAGATGGTACTTCAATTCTATTGTATCCAGTTAATTCCATGACCTGTCCTTCCGGATCTCTGTCAGCCAATCTGTATCGGAAGTAATTGTTTACCGCATTGACATTGCTTTTAAAACTTGTCCTGATGTTGTTACTGAAAGCAGCATTGGCATTGGTGATTTGATTGTTCATTTGAGCCGCAGAGATATTAGGGCCATTACTGAATACATGAAAAATAATGGGTAATTCCCTGACTGGATAGATGATGTTTTCTCTAGATTCAATTTTTAATTTATTGCTTTCTACGCCAAATACCGAAGCAACTACATCGAGTGATCCTACTTCTGAAATGGTAATATTTTCCAACCTTTGGCTGCTTTGATTGCCTATTTTCAATTCAAGATTTCTAAATATCTGCTCTTCCAATCCGGTAATTTCACCATCAGGGCCAAAAACTTTAATAGTGAAGTCCATGGTGTTATTGTTAGCCACAGCATAACTGTTTCTAGTTTCATTAGAAAAATCTAACCTTATCTCCTGGATATACTCAGGACCCACCACCTGAATTTCGATATCATTGCTGAATGTTTGTTCTCTGGTGGGAAAAGCAGCCCTCAGCTGGTATTGGCCTGGCTTGGAAAGGTCTAAAACAGGTGAATTGATCAGTGAGTCAGTAAGCAGTAGTTCAAAGGGGATATTTACATTAGAGAACAAGGGTCTATTGCTTTCATCAAAATATCTCACGTCGACATT
Source organism: Mongoliibacter sp. (assembly GCF_007692705.1). GTDB lineage: Bacteria > Bacteroidota > Bacteroidia > Cytophagales > Cyclobacteriaceae > Mongoliibacter. The sequence goes on along the minus strand of NZ_REBN01000112.1, from coordinate 13,541 downwards.
CAATGGCTGTTGAAGATCCTCAGAAAAGAATATTTGTTGGTTTAAATTCAATTGAATTCTAGATATCTGATTCAGATAAAATGAATTTTCATCTTCTCTTTCAGTTACGCAGGAAATGCATAGCAAAAGTGCTAAAAGCGGGAATATGTTTTTTATTGATCTCATTAATATACAAGGATTAATTGTACTTGATTGATGCTATTCGGCACTGTTGAGCTCTCCACAAAGTCATTCAGAGATTGGTAATACCTGAACTCCACCATGCGTTTACCTAAATACGCCCCAATTCCATAATTGAACCCATATTGCAAACTGCTGGTATTGGGTTCAAAATTACTAACGGTGTTTCCATTCAGGGTGGTTTCCTGCGATGTGCTGAGGTAATATTTTGCAAATCCTCCAAATGAAACCTGGGGTTTGATTTTTCCGCCGTAGGTTAATACAATGGGAATAACATCGAGTCCAAAAACAAAATTATTGAAATTGGTAACTGCTTCTACATTAGGGTTGACTGAATTGTTAGCGACATTTTGGATTTCAAAGTAAGGTTCTAATCTTGCTCTGTTGAATTCAGAAAGTTTCCAATCCAATACCACTCCAGCACCAAATCCAACCTTAAAGTCAGAAGCTACTTGGGCAAAAGATAAATCTCCATAATCAAAAAAGTTCATGGAGGGCGAAAGCCGAACGCCTATCTTCATTTCCTTTTTGGCAGATGCGATGCTGTCATTGATAGCCACTTCCTGGGCATTTAATCCCAAGGCAATCATCAAGCAAATCAATGTCAATGTTAACTGTTTTTTCATTTAAATAAGCTTCAGTTGGGGTCTTTGATCAAATTGGATTATAGCATACCAGTCTGATAGTTAGGCATAATTTTATTTTTTTTGCCTTGAAAACTAAGTGTTTTTATTTAATAACTCAATTAAAACTAGATTTTTTACTGTTTGTTTTGAATGGACATTTTGGATGTATTGCTATTCTAAGTTCTTCAAAACTCAACTCGTTTGGCTTTTTCAATTGAGTAAAAATACCCTAAATTGAAAACTCTTATGATAACTTACGAATATGAAAGCATTAGTAGTTTTTTTCCTGTTGATTATTTCCACTGGTTCATTTGCCCAGACGCCTTTACAATTTGAAGAACCGATAAAACAAAGAGTTTTCGTACTTACAGATATCACGAATGAACCTGATGATCAGCAGTCTTTGGTGAGGTTTTTAGTTTATGCCAATGAATATGATGTGGAGGGCATAGTGGCTACAACTTCCACCCACCTTAGAAATCAGACCAGGAAGGATAAAATAGAGGAGCTGATCAAAAATTATGGTGAAGTGAAGGCTAACCTTGATTTACATGCAAATGGGTTTCCAAGCATGGAATACCTTCTGAGCATTACCTCTGAACATCTACCGGAATACAGTATGGACGGTGTTGGTGAAGGTAAAGATTCCCCAGGCTCCGAGTTGCTAATACAGGCAGTTGATAAATTGGATGAAAGACCTTTGTGGGTTTCTGTTTGGGGAGGAGCCAATTGCTTGGCGCAGGCTTTGTGGAAAGTGAAGAACACGAGAGCCGAAGCGGAAGTAAAAAAGTTTGTGGAAAAGTTAAGGGTCTATTCAATTTCAGATCAGGACTTTGCAGGTCCATGGGTCAGACATAATTTCCCTGGGATTTTTTATATCGTTGACGCAAGCGCAGGAGACAGTTGGAAGGAGTATTATAAAGCTACATGGACAGGGATTGCAGGAGATAAATGGTATAAAAATGCGCCTATGGTGGATTTCGAACTGGTGGATAATCCATGGTTGATGGAAAACATCAGAGACAATCATGGACCTTTAGGAGCAAATTATTTGCCTTCCGACTACATTATGGAGGGGGATACCCCTTCATTTATTGGCCTGATTCAAAATGGCTTGGCTTGGTACAAAAGTCCTTCTTTCGGAGGCTGGGCTGGAAGGTATGAAAATTGGAAATCTTACGGTGAGGTGGCTAAAATCTGGACTTCTTCCATTGATACCCAGGATGAAGTGGTTTTACCTGATGGAAGGAAGGAAGCATCCAATCAGGCGACTATTTGGAGGTGGAGAAGGGCCTATCAATATGACTTTGCTGCAAGGATGGATTGGAATATCGCAGGTTCTTTAAAAGAAGCCAACCACAATCCGATTTTAATTCTTAATGGAAATGAAGGAAAAGCAGTCGGACAAGGGAAAGTATTGGCAGGTGAGACAGTGAAACTTTCAGCCAAGGGAAGTTATGATCCTGATGGAGATCAATTGCGGTACAAATGGTGGGTGTATAAGGAAGCGGGGAGGTTTAATGGAAGCCTTGAATTCCATAATCCTTTTGGGGAAGAACTGGCATTTGAAATGCCTCAATTGGGACAAGGTCAAAGATTACATATCATTTTGGAAGTAGAGGATAGCGGAAGCCCAAGTCTGATCTCCTACAGAAGAATAGTTTTACAAAACCAATAAATAATATAGAATGAGAATTGCAATCGCCATTACGCTATTCACTTTATTATATGCATGCAGTTTTGCCCAAACTACCTATCCTCTTTACGAAAATAATTCCATTCCCAATTCCATTCCTGTACCTGATGAAGAAAGATCAGATTTAAGTGATGATGGAATTCTCAGGATCAGTAAGGTTACCATACCAAGCCTTACAGGGTATTTTCCCGAAGAAGGAAGTGCAACAGGTGAGGCAGTCATTATTCTTCCAGGTGGTGGTTATACCATATTGGCTGCAGGGCATGAAGGTGCTGAAGTGGCCAGTGCTTTAACTGCAAAGGGGATTACCGCTTTTGTGTTGAAGTACAGGCTTCCTGATGATAAAACCATGGTGGAAAAAAATATTGGCCCTTTGCAGGATGCTCAAAAGGCCATTCAACTCGTCAGGCAAAATGCTTCCGAGTGGTTTATTGATCCCGAAAAAATAGGTATTCTTGGTTTTTCTGCCGGAGGACATCTTGCAGCGATAGCAGGAACAAAATTTGAAGATGCCCATATCTCAAATCCAACTATAACCAACCTAAGACCTGATTTTATGATTTTGGTTTACCCTGTCATCAGCTTTGAGCCAGCTATTGGACACAGCGGCTCAGCAAAAAACCTACTCGGGGATAACCCAAGTCAGGAACTTTTGGATTATTTTTCTAACGAAAAGCATGTCAGTGCTCAGACTCCTCCTTCTTTTCTGGTACATGCCAAGAATGACCCTGTGAGGATTGAAAATTCTTATGTTTTTGAGAAAGCATTGCTGGATAACCAAGTGACTGTTGCCACACTTTATTACGAGTCAGGAGGGCATGGTTTTGGTCTTAAGAATCCCCAAAGTGATGTTGATTGGCTGGATAGGGCTATTCAGTGGGTTAGGAGCTTGTATGAAGGTGACTGATTGGCAAGTCTGTTCTGGATGACGCCCATCATTTTAATCGGCATACCTGCATTTACACCAAAAATTAAATAAACTTAAACTTACCCTTCATTCGATACGCTATTTTGCACGAGATATTAATTTTCTACAATTTTAAGTTCAACTGACCCCATACGCATGAGCAGATTTATTACGGGCTTCTTTTTAGCCACCTTGATTTTTATTGGAATTTGGTTGCTTTTCAGTCAAAGAGAAAATAAAGATGAGCTCGATGAAAGCTCTTCCTTGATTCAGCAACAAATTGAACAGGTGGGGAAACTCATTGTGACGGAAGGAAATTTTTCTCAGGTTTTTACTTTTAAAAACTCCCAAAACCTCTTTCTAAATATCCTTAAATCAGATAAAAAAGCTTTGGTAGTAGCCAATGCGAAAGTGACAATAGAATATGACTTAAGGAAGTTGGAGACATCGTTAGATGTAGAAAATAAAACGGTGATTATAAAAAATATACCGGATCCTGTCATCAATATCTATCCTGATATCCAATATTATGATGTGACTCAAGAGTATTTCAATAAGTTTGGGGCTGCTGATTACAACAAGATCAAAAATACGGTTAACGAACGTATCAGGCAAAAAGTCGATCAATCCAATATGTTGGAAAACAGCCAAGAACGTTTGTTGGCAGAATTGACTAATATTTTTGTCTTGACCAGATCTCTAGGTTGGACCCTTCAATACAATGAGATTATCATTGAGAACGAAGAAGAACTGAAACTCTTAAAAAGATAAAAAAAGCCAACTCCTTTCGAAGTTGGCCTTGTTAGATGGGATTAAAAAATATCTTAGGCGGCTTGTTCTATATAGCCTTCTTCTTTACTCATTATCTGTGCGACATTTGTCAACAGTATACCATATATCACTTTTGAACTCACATCAGCAATGGTGTACGTGATTTGTCTGGCAACTACTCCGACTTCACTGAAAAACAAACCTTCAATACCAGCAAGATGAGGCATCAGATAAGCTCCTGGATAAAGCATCCAACTTACCAAGAACAAAACCCAAATAGACTGAAGTGTTTGTTGTGCTTTCAATGGGATGCCTTCTTTTCCTTCATCAATTACTTTTTTCATCAACCATAAAATATGGAAGAAAAATACTGTAGAAATGGCTCCCCATACTGCAAACATTGTCAAGTCTGTTACTTCGTAAAACTGACCAATGTAACCAGTTACAATCATTCCTGTGCCTGAAAACCAAAATTGATTACGAATGCTACTGAAGTTGGATTTGGTTAACGTGACTACGAAAAGGATTTGGAACAAAAGCATTGGAACATCAATTAACCAATTGAGGTATCGATACCCATTGTTGAAAAGGTCATTACCTTCTCCCAGAAAATACTTCCCCTTTTCAGTGTCAAACACAAAACTTTCTGTCCAATTATTTGCCTGAACATAAAGCAACAAAAATGCGGAAACCATGACCACTACAGAAAGGACCGAAGAAGTCCTGTACTTCGGTGCTACTGTTTTTATGGTCAGGACGAAATAAAAAAGCCCAGCTAGCATAACAGCATATCCAAGCGTCAAAACATGGGCTACCATTTGGTATGCCATTTCATTGAAGCCATCCTGAAAACCTATGTAGTTTTCGAAGGTTGCGTTTCCTAAATTTTCCATATGGTTTGGTTTTATTGGTTTCCTTTAAAACCTTGATCATGAAATTTTGTTTTGATTAATCGTCTGTTTATAGACAAAAAAATTGTAATTATATCAATTCGCCGATATTTAAGAAATATTATTTTTAACCTTTTTTGTAAATATTAAACACCAAAAATGCTTTGAAACGATTGAAAGTGTAAATGAAAAAATATATTTCGGCTTAAAAATTGAGTTGCCGCTTAAATGAAAAATTCAACCTTTAAAGTTGTAGACTTGGAAATAACATTTTGAATCGATTAACTTGATCACCAGATCTATCACAAACCCTATGAAATCACTTGCCTTTACGATATCAATTTTACTAGGAGTATTGACTTTTTACTCTTGTAAACCAGACTCTTTCGAATCAATGGATGAAGAAATTTTAACATCAGAAAGGCAAAGACATAGGACGATAGTTACTACGGATGGAGAAGTAGATGATGTGGATTCCTTTATTAGGTTTTTGTTTTATACCAATGAATTTGATGTTGAAGGATTGGTGTATAGCAGTTCACAGTGGCATTATAAGGGTGATGGGCAAGGTACCAAGTTCACTTCTGAAATGCCCAATACAGCAGAAAGGTATGGTGAAAGAACTGAGCTTCGTTGGCCAGGCACTACTTGGATGCAAGACTTAATAGGAAAATACAAAGAAATACATCCTAATCTTCAGCTACATGCAGAAGGTTTTCCCGAGCCTGAAGCACTTTTGGAATTAGTCAAAATAGGGAATATTGATTTTGAAGGTGAGATGGAAAAAGATACAGAAGGTTCTGACTGGATCAAAAGTGTATTACTGGATAATGATCCACGCCCCGTATATATCCAAATTTGGGGTGGTACTAATACTGCAGCCAGAGCCTTGAAATCCATTGAAGAGGAGTATAAGGGCAGAGACAATTGGGAGGAAATCTATAAAAAAGTATCAGATAAGGCGGTATTGTATACAGTTTTGGATCAGGATGCTACCTACGAAAAATACATTGAACCCAATTGGCCTGAAGTTAAAGTGATTTACAATTCCGATCAGTTTTGGTGTTTTGCATACCCTTGGGTAACCCGAGTACCTGAGGAATTGAGACAGTATCTTTCTGGAGACTTCTTTAAGGAACATATACTATTTGAAAGAGGACCTTTGGCAGGTGCATACTATACTTGGGGAGATGGCAGGCAGATTGACAATGATGAAGAACATGATCAAGGGGAAATTGAAGTCATGAAGAAAAGCAAAAGGCAACAATATGATTTTATCTCTGAAGGTGATTCTCCTGCATTTTTTTACCTCTTGGATGTAGGTTTGCGGAGCATGGAAAATCCAGCTTATGGGGGTTGGGGAGGTAGATTTGTTCAGTCACAAAGCAATCCCAACCGCTGGGAGGATGGTAAGCATGTCACCGATTTTAATCCTTACACCAAGCAGGATGATGCCACTTACCCTCAGACCAGATGGGTAAAAGAATTGCAGCATGATTTTGCAGCCAGAGCTTCTTGGTCTGTAAAAAGTTATGAAGAAGCAAATCATGCTCCTGAAGTCTCGCTAAAACATGATAAGGATTTAAAAGTAAAAGTGGGAGATAAGGTAGTGCTACAAGGACAAGCCTCCGATCCGGATGGAGATGAATTGGAGTATCTGTGGTGGCATTATATGGAAGCAGGCAGTATGCAAGGAGTGGTTCAGATTCAGGACAGAGAGAGTAAGGAAGCAAGCTTTGTAGTACCAGAGGAAGCCAGAGTGGGAGACACCATCCATATGATTTTTGAAGTTAGAGATAATGGATATCCTTCATTGACCAGGTATCAGCGGGTAATCGTTTATGTAAAATAGTAATTCTGTGATAACCACGTGTATTAGAAGTTTATCATATTTTTCAATTACCTCTTATTTTGCACAATTCTTATGGATTTGCTGTGGTTAAACTTTTATCATTTAGTGAATGAGAATTGAAGTTTAAAAGAATTTTTATTGAAGGACTTCAGACCCGATGGGCCATGATAATTTAGAATTGCACATCAATATTTCGATGAAACAAGGATTAGTTTATATCTTTGATGCCTAAAACCCAAATATTGAATTTATGAAAAAAAAAATAGTAGCATTAGCGGCTACTGGGACAATTTTATTTTCCTGCGGTATCTCTGATGAAAAAACTGACTCTATGAATCCATTCTTTGAAGCTTACAACACCCCATTCGAAGTACCACCTTTTGACAAAATCAAAAATGAGCATTTTGCCTCAGCTCTAAGAGAAGGGATGCGAATCCAACAACAGGAGATTGATGCAATTGCCAACAATTCGGAAGAACCTACTTTTGAAAATACCATAGAAGCGATGGAAAATTCAGGGAGGCTTCTTTCCAGAACAAGCATTGTATTTTCTAACTTAAACTCAGCAAATACAAGTGATGAACTTCAGGCAATTGCCAGAGAAATGGCACCGGAACTTTCTAAACATGGTGATAATATCAGCTTGAATGAAAAGCTTTTTGCAAGGGTCAAAGCCGTTTGGGACAACAAAGATGAGCTTGGACTCAACGAAGTACAACATAAATTACTTGAAAAAAGGTATAAGACTTTTGTAAGGAGTGGTGCTAACCTGAATGACGCTGACAAGGAGAAAATGAGGGAAATCAATAGCAAACTTTCTACTTTGAGCCTTCAGTTTGGCCAGAATCTATTAGCAGAAACCAATAATTTTCAATTGGTTGTCGACAATGAGGAAGATTTGTCTGGATTGCCGGAATCATTGAAAGCAACTGCCGCGGAAGATGCCAAAGCAGCTGATATGGATGGGAAGTGGCTTTTCACCCTTCAGAATCCTAGTGTGATGCCATTCCTGCAGTACGCAGACAACAGGGAGTTGAGAAAGAAAATATGGGAAGCTTATGTAAACAGGGCTGACCAGGACAATCAATACGATAACAAGGAGATCCTTGTGGATATAGCCAACCTGAGAAGAGAAAAAGCCAATTTGCTAGGTTTTGATACCCATGCAGATTATGTCTTGGAAGAGACTATGGCCAAAAATCCTGAGGGAGTTTATACCCTACTCAATCAGCTTTGGACACCAGCTTTGGCAAAGGCCAAAGCAGAAGGAGAAGAAATGCAAGAATTGATTAAGGCTGAAGGAAAAGACTTTCAATTGGAAGCTTGGGATTGGAGATATTATGAAGAAAAATTAAAGCAGAAGAAATTTGAACTGGATGAAGGAGAAGTAAAACCTTATTTTTCCTTAGCAAAGGTACAGGATGGCGTTTTTATGGTAGTGAATAAACTTTGGGGCCTTACTTTCGAAGAAATCCAAAACATACCTGTTTACCATCCTGATGCAAAAGCTTATGAGGTAAAAGAGGCGGACGGATCACATTTGGGCGTTTTGTATATGGATTTTCATCCAAGAGCTTCCAAAAGAGGTGGCGCCTGGATGACCTCATACAGGGGACAAGAAATGGAAAATGGGGAAAGAAAAGCTCCTGTGATATCTATTGTTTGTAATTTTTCCAGACCATCCGGAAATGCTCCTGCTTTGTTGACTTTTGGAGAAGTGACTACATTCTTTCATGAATTTGGTCATGCCCTTCACGGATTGATGTCCAATGTACAATACAGAAGCCTTGCAGGAACGTCTGTTCCAAGGGATTTTGTAGAATTGCCTTCGCAGATCATGGAAAATTGGGCTACTGAGCCATCTGTGATGAAAGAATATGCCTTTCATTACGAGACGGGAGAGGTAATCCCAGATGCTTTGATTGAAAAACTTCAGAAGTCAGGAACATTTGGACAAGGTTTCGGAACCACCGAATATTTGGCAGCTTCTCTTTTAGATATGGATTACCATACCCAAAAAGAAGCCATCACCAAAGGTGCAGGGGAGTTTGAAGAAGCGTCAATGGATAAAATCGGTTTGATTGATGAGATTATCCCAAGATATAGAAGTACTTATTTCCAGCATATTTTTGCTGGAGGGTACTCAGCAGGCTATTATAGTTATATTTGGTCTGGAGTATTGGATACTGATGCTTTTCAGGCCTTCAAGGAAACAGAACTTTTCAACCAGGAAAAGGCTCAGGCCTTCAGAAAGGAAATCCTGGAAAGGGGCGGTACTGATGACCCAATGAAAATGTATGTCAACTTCCGGGGTGCTGAACCTAAAATCGATGCCCTTTTGAAAAAGAGGGGTTTGGATGTAGTATCTGTGGGAAGTACTAAATAATTTTAAAAGCAAAAAAACCATAGCCGCGGCTATGGTTTTTTTGTTTATTCCGATTTGGTTTTTAGCCGCTGTCTTAAGTATTCTGAAGGGCAGGTCCCTATTTTGTTTTTAAAGATTCTGAAAAAAGTAGTCCTGGAAGAAAAGCCTGAATTCTTTGCTAACTGGCCAAAAATGATATTCCCTGGGTTTTTATTGATTTCTTCAATGGCTGCTTTCAGTCTAAGATCCTGAACAACCTGATGAAATCCTTTTCCAAATTGCTCTGAGATAAAATTTGCAATAGTCCTTTGCGGAATTTTCACGAGCTTCGAAAACTCGTAGATATTCAGGTGATTTTGCCTGAATACTTCGGGTTTTTCAAGAGCCTGAATTATACATACCTTCTCTTGCATATCGAATATTGAGATTTACCAGATGAGGACTTCATCCTTGTCTGCTCTGATGTTTTTTCTGAAAATCGGGAATACAGCCAGAAATTCATGTGTGGTGTTTGGCAGCAGGTATGCCCTGACACTTGGCATTTCATACACATATCCGACTCTCAATGATGGGAATATAATTCCAAACTGGAAATTGTTGGCGTAATCCACCCTATGTCCGGCGCCAACCCATATTTTATCCATCAAGATGGCTTTCAGGTTGAATTCAATATTGTCTGGGAGGTCACTCTGTGAGCGGTACATAAAGTTGGAAGCAATCCCAAAGTTCTCGGTAACCATACTCCTATACCCTGCCTGTATTATAGACACGGGAGCTTTTCTGTCCATGAACACATCACCCGAACTCAAGGCTCCCTGATTGACATTGTGCATGGCATAGGATGCGTAATACTTGGGATGGGTAAGGGCCATACCTATATTAAAGTCTAATACCTGCATATTTGCAAAGCCGTTGATGTACTGCCCTATAGTAGGGTCATTGGATTGTTCTGTTGTCATGCTGTTGCCGTCCAGTCTCACAGTGTTGTAATTGATTCCAACCCCAAGCCTTACATGTGTTTTTGGTGCGATCTGTATTCTGGAAGCATAATTCAGCATGAGTTCGGTATCCACAAAGGCTCCGTAGCGGTCATGCATCAAGTTTAGCCCTACAGCATTTTTTCCGGCTGAAGCTGGATCTGGAGCAGAATTGAAGTCAGCAAGGTCAAATTCCGCCGAGGCAAAATAAGTCTTTGGAGCTCCTTCAAAACCTGCCCATTGATCACGTACAAAGCCCCTGAAATTTGAGCCTTCATAACCGGTGAGTGCGGGGTTGTAATAGTTTTGCAGATGGCTGAACTGACTGACATACTTTCTGGACTGTGCAGTTACGCCAAAATTGAGGAGTACTGAAAGAGCGAGAAAAAGGAGTGTTTTGGTAGAATTTGCCATGGTGGTATATGTTGAAATTTTAATAGAGTTTGGGTTTTATGAAAAGAGGGAGAGGATTCCTCCCTCTCTGTTTTTGGCTGGTTATTTTATGAGAAGGTTCAGAAGTCCTCTTCTTGTTTCTCCTGTTTCCTGGATTTCAAGAACCCAATAATATGTGCCCACAGGTAATTCTTTGCCATTGAAGGTGCCGTCCCATCTTTGGTCAGGATCATTGGTAACAAAGACCTGGAAACCGCTTCTTTCAAATACTCTGATCGTAACTCCTTGATAGAATCTCAAGTCCGGGATTCCCCAATCATCATTGATCCCGTCACCGTTTGGTGTAAAGCTGTTGAACACTTCGATATCCGATACTGACTTCCTTAGCCTTCTGACTTCAAATACCTTGTCGAAGATGTTATCGTCTCTATCAGTAACAGATACTGTCACAAGGAATATGTCACGTCCTTCGACTTGTTCGGCACTGCTCCAGAAGAGCATTCCGTCTATGATTTCGAAATACTTGTTGTCACCTTCAGCTCCTTTGATAGAAATGACATGGAAGTCATCGAAAGCATCTACCACGCTGATTCCACCGACATAGATGAAGAATTCTGTTGCCGAACCTTCGAAAGTATTGTTGCTGAGTATGACATCTGAAGGTGCCGGTTTAGGCATTACCTTGACTATAAGTGTACCCTTGAAGCTTCCTTCGTTGAGTATCCCGTCAGGCAAGACAACTGTCCCGCTGATTTCGTACTCACCTCTTGACTGTGTGTTGAGGCTTGACAAGTCCCAGACCACTTCGAATTCCAGTAACCTTCCGTCTTCAGTCATTACAGTGATTGTCTTAGGCAATTCTGGATCAATGTTCCAAGCAGTCTCCACATCTGCCGGACTGATGACAGCTTCAATCTTCGCAGGGATGATTTCAAATTCATTTCCCTGGAATTCGACCATGTAATTGTCATTAGCCTTCACCGTTCCCAGGTTGATGGCATACTTTCCGACAACTTCTCCTTTTTCTCTTTCCAGTGCTCCTGAAATCAATTGAAATCCATCACTCAGTTTAAATCCCCTTGCCTGGAATAATAATGTTGGGTCTTTAGTTCCAAAGATTTTGGATTGGTCTGAGTTGGCAACTATGGTGAGTGTGGCAGGATTGACCTCGAGGATTCCGTTCTCAAATGAGACATCATAGTTGGTATCGGAAGCACCGGTGACAAGGATAGGATATGAGCCTACGCCTGAGTCATCAGAGGCATCGGTCGTGATGCTAGGTGTTTGAGAAGATACCAGATCACCATTTACCAACCCAATGTAAACAAATGTCAAAACAGGATTAGGATCACCGTAGACTTTGGATTTGTTTTCAGCCTTGACAGTCAATTGAGCTGGAATGATTTCTAGATTTCCATTTTCAAAACCAATGTTATAATTGGGATCAGCAGCACCTGATACATTTATATCATAGGTCCCAACTGCGGAGTTTGCAGCGGCATCCGTGCTGATAGAAGCAGTGATTGTTGTTTCAGTATTACCGTTCACAAGTCCAATAAAACTGAATGTGAGTAGAGGGTTTTCTTCCCCATACACTTTTTGCTTGTCGTCAGCTTTGATGGTCAGATCCGCAGGAGTGATTTCCAAAGTGCCATTCTCGAAAGCTATTTCATAATTGTTATCGGTTGCCCCCGAGATTTGAATTTCATAAGTACCCACGTCAGAACCTGAATCTGCTTCTGTAGAGAGGGTAGGAGAGGTGCTCACCGAAATGTCTCCGTTTACCAAGCCAGTGATTGAATAAGTCAATTCTGGCAGGTCTGCCCCATAAATTTTTGTTTTGTTTTCTGCTGTTATGGTCAGTTGTGAAGGGCTGATTTCCAAAGTGCCATCGATATAAGTAATCTGATAATTTGGATCAGAAGCGCCTTCTAAGGTGATTGGATATTCTCCTACAGCAGAAGTCTGCATTGCAGAAGTGCTGACGCTTGGCATAGTTGCCGGTTTTTCGTCATTCAACACAAACCCGCTCATGGTATAGGTCAGCTCTGGATTGATTTGACCGTATATTTTAGACTTGTTATCCGCTGTGATTAGCAATTGGGCCTTTTTTACGTCTAGTATGCCGTTGACCAAAGTGATGGCGTAGTTTCCATCTTCTGCCCCTGACAAAATGATTGGATAGATTCCAACATCGGAACTTTCAGTTGCTGTTGTACTGATACTTGGTGGTGTAGAGATAGAATTTTCACCATTGACCAAACCTGAATAGCCAAAGGTTAAGACTGGATTCGCTTCTCCATATGTCTTTTGTTTGTTGTCAACGGTGATTGACAAGGCTGCCGGCGAGATTGATAAAGTGGCTGTCAGTTCCATTGTGGTGTAGTTACCACCGCTGATCGTTGCTGTTACTTCCTGTAATCCGACATCCGTTCTGCTGTTATTACTGTATTCCACTGAGGTGCCTTCAGGAAGTGTTCCTTCAATTTCCAGCGACTTGGCTGAACCGTCAAAGACAAAGCTGTTATCATTAAACTCGATTCCGGTAATGGTTGCCGGCGTGATTGACAAAGTGGCTGTCAGTTCCAGTGTGGTGTAATTTTCACCGCTGATCGTTGCGGTTACGGTCTGGCTTCCGACATCCTTTCTGCTGTTGTTGCTATATTCCACTGAGGTGCCTTCAGGAAGTGTTCCTTCAATTTCCAGCGACTTGGCCGAGCCGTCGTAAACAAAGCTGTCATCATTAAACTCGATTCCTGTAATGCTTGCCGGAGTGATTGCCAAAGTAGCAGTCAGTTGTAGGGTGGTGAAATTATCACCGCTGATCGTTGCTGTTACTTCCTGTGATCCGACATCCGTTCTACTGTTATTGCTGTATTCCACT
>NZ_REBN01000240.1 GCF_007692705.1 Mongoliibacter sp. | reverse complement strand
ATATTAGCTGTTAGGATTCAGGAAGTTTTTGGCTGGCTGGAAACACCAACAATCAATAATGGAAAAACACAACTACTCCTTCACTTATTATCACCTGGATTCAAGCCTGTTCAGGTAACTTCAGATTTAAATAACTTTTGGAAAAACACATATTTTGAAGTTAAAAAAGAACTCAAACAAAGATATCCCAAACATTCATGGCCTGAAGATCCTTTGACTGCAAAAGCCATCAGTGGTGTAAAAAGAAAATATTAAAGGTGCTCTAGATAATCAATGAGGTTAATGAAACAAGCTAAGTTGAATGGGGTTACCTGCTTTTCATTCAACATATCAAGGTATTCGCTTTTGATGGCTTCAAAGCGCTCTGGATTATAAAATTTGGCAAGTGTGATTCCTCTTGCTGATCTATAAGTGAAGTTTTGGGTTACTATCGGAGTACTTGTATCGGAATTAAAATATGTCTCCAACATTCTTCCCTTCGAAAATTTGTCTAAGAATCTAAAGCCTTTTTTGATTAAAAAATCCTCTGCAGTTTCAATAACAGACCCAACTTCAAGGTCATTTTCTACCAAAAATCTCCTTGGCATTTCATTATCGATTCTATCCATTGTCTCTACCAAGGTTATACTTCTCTCCTTGTAGTCCCCTAAAGAGGGTAAAAATCTATGAACGATATTTTCAATATTATCATAACGAACTCCAAGGTGATACTCTAAGTAAGAAACATCGTCATGGTGGGTATAGTGAAAAAACACCATCTGCCTTCCTTCCTCAAATGTCTTCGTATAATGCAGGGATTTATTATCCAACCTAAAACCGAAATCGGCCAAAAACTCCTCGTGTAGCAGTATTACATCCCTGAATTTCATATACTTATAACTTTTATTCGTAATCAATTGTTGTTTATTCTTCAGAAAAAATTTCTCTAATTTCTTCCAGCATTATTTCTACTTCTGACCTTTTTATTTCAAATTCATCTGAATTTTGATCGATATTATTTTTGAAGTGACTCCAGTGTTTTTCTATTTTTTTCAGGACTCTGGGAGTCAACTCAAATTCAACAGTATCTAGTAATTCTTTTGCCAGCGCAGAAGTTTTGAAATTACCAAACAGGTACAGCCTGAATAAATCCACGAAGCGGTCTGACAAGTCATATCCTTCAAGTGTTTGAACGAAAATCCCGTTTCGGAGCTTATTTTCTTTACTGTGGATAACCTCAAAAAGATCCTCCAATGCGCTTTCATTTTCCTCAATATTTCCAAGTGCCCTGGCTGCAAGAATTGCATTTTCGTAATTTTCTGATTTCAGTATCAAAATCAGCTTATCGATTACCTCTTGATTGCCTATCTTTGAGAGCTTATCTGCGAAGAAATAAGCCTCCTTTTCCTGAGGGTCGCACATCCGTGCTATGAGTTGGTCTACTGTATGCTGCATAGAATAAAATCTTTGGAACAAAAATGAGACCAGTATGGGTCAATCTTTAAATTTTACACCATGAAAAATGTACTTTTAGACACTGAAAAAACAATTCAATCTTTTAACCTTCTTTTTAACAGTGATTTACAGATTGAAAAAAAACCAAAAAAAAGGAAAATAATTTTTAAAAATCACAAAGAAGAAAGTATTGCAAGTTTACGTTTTTCCTTGGGTTTGGATTTCGATGAAGAAAACGAAAAATTACGTGAAACTGATTTTATAAACTACGTTTTGATACTAATTCGTTCGGGGCAGGCAGCAGTTGGATTTTTTGAAAATGGAGAATTATTAGACCATAAAGTTTTTCGAGCTTACATGGTCCGAAAAAAACAAGGTAAGAGTCAAATAAAGCACCTTAAAACTAAAGGCAAATCCAGAGCAGGATCAAGAGTTCGTTTGGCAGAAACTTTAGAATTTTTCGATCAAATTAACTCCAGGTTAAATAGCTATTTTAATGAGTATCGTATAGATTCCATTGGGCTAAGTTGTGCCACTACACTCATTCCTTATTTTTATGGTGGAAAAGAAGAAACACCTTTCCTGAAAAATGATGATAGGATTTTTAAAATCCCAATCCATACCAAATCCCCTACGTTTGAAGCATTACTCAAAGTGAATGAATTTCTAAATAAATCTGAATTTGAGCTTTTATCTGAAGACTACAATGAAACTTTTAAAAAGCTGATATTTAACGATTTAAGCATAATTGACGAAAAAGAAGATGAAGATTGGTGAAAGATCTTTTAATTGGAACGATTTTAGTGTAATAGGCCTGAAAACCTGATTATTATGCAAAAGTGCCTCTTATTTATCTCCATTCTATTCTTATTAGGCTTCCATCAGCAGGCAGAAGCGCAACGATATGGAACAGCAGTAGGATTAAGAATGGGTAGTAATGACTATAGTCGAACTTTTGGTCTTTCAGCCCAACAAAGAGTATTGAAAAATGTAACTTTAGAAGGCATTGTACAATCTGATTTTTCCAGAAATACTACTTTTCACCTTCTGGCGCAACGCCATAAGCCAATTATCTCCAAAAGGTTTAATTATTATTATGGGGCTGGGATTTCATCTGGATGGGAAGAAAGTAAAATAAAAGATCCCGAATCCATGCAAATCATACACACTTATGGCAACCCTACTACCGGTGTTGATCTGATAGCAGGTATAGAAATGACAGTGCTTAACACTGTTATCTCTCTCGATTATAAGCCAAACGTAAACTTATCAGGCAGGGAAGAATTTTTTAGGGGGCAAGTTGGGATTTCTGCAAGGACTGTATTGGTAAAAAGTAAGGAACAAAAGAAAAGAAAGAGAAAGAGAGCTCGTGCCAAGAGAAAAAAGAACAATGATACTTTTGGAGATAAACTGAAAAACACGTTCAATTTTAAAAACAATTGATGTTTTAATTTAAAAATATACTTACCAATCAGGTTTCATTTTCTGCTAATTATATAAAAACACCCTGTTCATATTTAAGAAATGGGTGTTTTTTTATTTCTTAGAGATTAATTATTTACTTTCATAGTTCACTAAAGACAAACAGAAAAATGACCCAAAAACGATTTTCTCTTATACTCATCTTTACATGCCTTCTTTACGGATTGTCATTTGCCCAGGAAAAAAGTATCCTGGACCAACTGCATGAAGTGGCGGTTGTAGACCAAAAGGTGATGATGCCAATGCGTGACGGTGTACGCCTGGCCACTGATATTTATAGACCAAAAACTGAAGATCCAGTCCCTATAGTTTTTTCAAGAACACCCTATCAGTTCAATTCATATAGTAATGGAGAGCTGGCAACAAGGCATATGGAAACGGCACTGGAGTATGTGAAAAGAGGATATGCTTATGTCATCCAAAATGAAAGAGGAAGATTTTTTTCTGAAGGAGATTGGGATATTTTAGGCGTTCCGTTGACCGATGGATACGATGCTTTTGATTGGATGTCCAATCAAAATTGGAGTAATGGGAAAATTGGTACTATTGGTTGTTCTTCAACGGCAGAATGGCAAATGGCGGTAGCTTCTCTAGATCATCCAGCCCACACTGCATTGGTACCACAAGGATTTGGGGCAGGTGTAGGCAGGATTGGTGATTATTATGAGCAAGGAAACTGGTATAGAGGTGGTGCAGGTCAGATGTTGTTTACTTCTTGGTTATACGGAACCCAACACGACCCAATGGCTCCAAAATTACCTGATGGAATAGCTCAGGAAGACCTGCTTCGACTTCAGCGATTTTATGATATGGCCCCTAGATATCCTAGAGTGGATTGGTCTGAGTCATTCAAACATTTACCTGTAAAGGATATTATCAGAAATGTAAATGGCCCCAAAGGAATCTATGAGGAGATGATTACAAGAAAACCAAATGATCCAAAATGGTATGAAGGTGGACTTTTTCATGATGATATGGATTTTGAAAAACCTGCCTTCTGGTTTGTCTCCTGGTATGATGTAGCTACAAGTCCCAACTTAGCCATGTACAACCATATCAGGGAAACCGCTAAAAATGAAAACACAAAGGAAAATCAATTTCTGATCATCGCTCCTACCCTTCACTGTGCATTTTTAAGGGCTACAGAAAACACTATTGTCGGGGAAAGAAGCATGGGTGATGCACGGTTACCAGATCCCGGTATTACATTTAAATGGTTTGATTATTGGCTTAAAGGTGATCAAAATGCAATTCTTGACATGCCTAAAGTCACCTATTTTACCATGGGGTCTAATGAATGGCAAACCTCTGATACCTGGCCTCCAAAAGAGGCAAAAATGGAAACCTATTACCTGAATAGCAAAGGAAATGCAAATAGCAGGATGGGTGATGGTGCTTTGGGAAATAAAAAAGCTGGAAGAGATAATCCTGACTCATTTAAATACGACCCAATGGATCCGGTCACCTCTTATGGTGGTAATGTTTGCTGCGCAGGAAATTCTGTCCAAGGAGGTGCTTTTGATCAACAGGAAATGGAAATGCGGGAAGACATCCTGGTTTACACTTCAGAACCATTGCAAGAAGGTATTGAGGTAAGTGGATTTATTGAGGCTAAACTTTACCTATCCTCGGATGTAAAAGACACAGATTTGACCATCAAAATCATTGATGTATATCCTGATGGAAAAGCCTATAATTTAGACGAAACCATTCAAAGGGTACGCTACAGAGATGGGTACGAAAAAGAGGTATTCATGGAGAGCGGTAAAGTCTATGAGGTAAACATGACTCCAATGTCAACTTCAAATTTTTTTAAGGAGGGACATAGCATCCGTATAGAAATTTCTAGTTCAAATTTCCCGAGGTTTGACAGGAACCTCAATACAGGTGGAAATAACTATGATGAAACTGAAGGTGTAGTAGCAACCAATACTATCCACCATTCCAATAAATATCCAAGTCAAATCAAAATTCCGGTTATCCGGAAATAAAAATATAGCCCTCAGTTTAATTTCTGAGGGCTATTTTTCTTAAATATTTTCTTTTATGAATAATTATCTTTTTTGGGCAGGCAGTCTGACCAGCATTGTATCATTCATGCACGTAGGGATTGTTATAGGAGGTCCTGATTGGTACCGGTTTTTTGGTGCAGGAGAAGGAATGGCTCAGCAAGCCGAGATGGGAATGTCCGAACCGATCTTAGTTACTTTATTCATCTCTTTTATTTTAGCCGTTTGGGCACTTTATGCATTTTCCGGAGCAGGATTAATTCCTAAGCTCCCTTTGATGAAACCTGTATTGATTGCTATTTGTATTGTGTTTTTCTTGCGTGGACTTTTGGGAGTACCTATGGTAATAATGATGGATCACCCCTATTTAAATGAACTCCAAGCTAAAATGACCTTTATGGTTATTAGTTCGATAATTTGTCTTGGATTTGGCTACTTATACCTAAAGGGCATTTATAAGATGAAACATGATAGTTGATAAGACCAATCAAAAATCTCCTTTGTCATACTCTTAATTTGTTTACAACCAATTTCACGTTAAACCTTTTCAAGGTTGTGTAAGCCGAATTGATTAAATGCCTAAAACTGGGATTTCAATGGGGTTATTTGAGATTCAACCAATTTTTGATTGTACAGATTATTGTAGTGTTTCTCTCTTGTCTATTACTTCTCTCTTTCAAAACAATCCCAACTGATCCTTATCTTCTTCTTCCTTTTTGACTTTCAATTCAACTGTAGAGCCAATTTCCAGGTTTTCATCATCTTCAGACTTATCTGAAGTATTCTTAGGGTCTTTATCTGATGTTTTGACATCTTCTTTAGGTTTATCATCGATCAAAGTCAATGATACCACTTCATGAGATGAAAGCTTATTGCCAATGGCTTTCCAGCCTTTGACGTCGATAAGCATATCAAGATCGTACTCCTGTTCTTCTTCCTCTTTTCCTTTCTTTAAAAGGGCTTTTACCTGAGGTTGCTTTTCAGTCGAAACAACTTTCAAAACAGAGTTTTTGTGATCAGAAATCACATTAAACTTCTTGTTCATCGTTGATGTCTCTATCAAAAAGCGCTTCACAAAATGGGTTTTGGTGGCACCATCATAGTAAATGACAGAAATCACTTTTTGGGGATCAAATTTTTCGATCAGAGAAACATTGTTTCCATCGTATCTATTGGTCAATTCAAAGGAAGTAAGTTCATATTCTCCATTTTTGTAAAAGACAATTATTTTATCATCACCCAGAAAATTACCGATCAATTTTCCTCTTTCATCAGTATTGAGTCTGCCTATGACTGAATCATAGTATATGTCAAGTCCTCCAAGTGTGGACACTCCTTCCATTTTAAGTTGAATTTTCCTGACAGGATACTTGGTAAGGATATTTCCTCCTGCACCTCTTCCCTTTATTTCTATCGAAGCAAAATCAAAATCAAAGACCTTCACTCTAGCTTTTGCACCTTGGGTCAAGTATACAGTCACAGTCTCAGCTTCTCCATTTGCATTCGCTGTCAGGTACATTACCTTAGACCCTTTTGATCCCTTTGTTAATTCATATTCCCTATCCCTAGTGACAGCAAGTACCTGGAATCGTTTGACCATAGCTCTTCCTGTTCCACCATCAAGATAAATGAGGTTGTAGACCATACGTTCATCACCTTTTCTAAAAACAGCTACATGCAGAATGTCTTTTCCCACAAATCCCTTTTCCTGAATTCTGGTAACTACACATTTCCCATCTCTTCTGATGACGATAATATCATCAAGGTCTGAGCAATCACAGACAAACTCATCTTTCTTCAGGCCATATCCTACAAATCCATCTACCCTATTTACATAGAGCTTGGCATTGTTTGCTGCCACTACTGTAGCTTCAATGGTGTCAAAAGCACGTATTTCTGTTTTCCTCTCCCTGCCCTTACCATATTTTGTCAGTAGGTTCTCATAATATTTAATGGCATATTCTGTAAGGTGCTTAAGATTATAATTGACCTCTTTCAATTCTTCCTGAAGCTTCCGCATCAGTTCATCAGCCTTGAAGGTATCAAATTTGGAAATACGCTTGATTTTGATTTCTGTAAGTCTTACGATGTCCTCAGTAGTAATTTCTCTATAAAACTCAGGTTTAAAAGGGTCCAATCCCCTATCAATTGTTTCAATTACAGATTCCCAAGTAGTACATTCCTCTATATCACGATATATCCTATTTTCAATGAATATTTTTTCCAAAGAGGAGAAAAGCAATTTCTCCATCAACTCTGCCTTCCGGATCTCCAATTCACGTTTAAGCAAGGCCCTTGTTTGCTTGGTATTGTATTCTAATATCTCATTGACCGTTAAGAATACAGGCTTATCTTTAATGATAACACAAGCATTGGGAGAGATGCTGACTTCACAATCCGTAAAGGCATAAAGAGCATCAATTGTCATATCAGGAGATTGTCCCGGAGCCAATTGAATTTGTATTTCTACATCTTTGGCAGTATTGTCAACTACCTTCTTGATTTTGATTTTTCCTTTATCATTTGCTTTAATGATAGAGTCGATAATTGAATTTGTCGTAGTTCCGAAAGGAATATCCTTGACAAGAAGTGTTTTGCTGTCTTCTTCTTCTATTCTTGCTCTGACTTTTACCCTGCTTCCCCTGAGTCCTTCATTGTATTCTGAAAAATCTGCCAGTCCTCCAGTTGGAAAATCAGGAAGTACATTGGTCTTTTCCCCATTCAAAATAGCGATGGATCCAGCTATCAATTCACAAAAATTGTGAGGTAAAATCTTGGTTGATAGACCTACAGCTATACCCTCTACGCCTTGAGCCAAAAGCAAAGGAAACTTCACAGGCAAGGTAATGGGTTCTCTTTTTCTACCATCATAAGAAAGCTGCCACTCTGTGGTCTGAGCATTGAAAACTACTTCTAAGGCGAATTTTGACAAGCGCGCCTCAATATACCTTGCAGCCGCTGCAGAGTCCCCTGTCCGGATATCCCCCCAATTGCCCTGCGTTTCTATCAATAAGTCTTTTTGACCCAGGTTGACAATTGCATCACCTATAGAGGCATCTCCATGTGGGTGATATTGCATTGATTGCCCAATGATATTAGCCACCTTGTTGAACCTTCCATCATCCATTTCTTTCATGGCGTGAAGGATGCGACGCTGAACGGGCTTAAGTCCATCTTCAATCGCTGGAACTGCTCGTTCTAAAATCACATAAGAAGCGTAATCCAAGAACCAATCTTTGTACATCCCTGTAACGGGAATCGACTCGTGTAAGCTTTCGTCCTTTTCAGGATTGTTTGTACTATCGCTCATTCAAACTTATGTTTCTAGATTTATAAAAATGATGTTGGCATTTCACGGAAGATGAAATACGCTAAGGGTTACTCTTTTTTTACTATTAAGGAACGGTTTTATGCTGCTTCACTTTCCTCATTTTCTTCTTCGACCGGATTTTTGGCTGGGTCGTCGAATGCATAATCCTTTTCAATTTTAAGATTATCTATGATAAAGGTCTGTCTATTTGGTGTATTTTTTCCCATGTAAAACCCAAGTAGATCGGCCACTTTTGTATCCTTATTGAGAATAATAGGGTCCAAGCGAATATCCTCTCCAATAAAATTACCGAATTCGTCTGGTGAAATCTCACCCAAACCTTTGAAACGGGTAATTTCAGCGGACTTCCCAAGTTTGTGAATTGCCCTTTGCCTTTCTTCGTCGGTGTAGCAATAGAGGGTTTCCTTTTTATTTCTTACTCTAAATAATGGTGTATCCAAGATGAACAGATGTCCGTTTTTTACTAAGTCAGGGAAAAATTGGAGGAAGTATGTCATGATCAGCAAACGGATGTGCATACCATCTACATCAGCATCGGTAGCAATGACAATTTTACGAAAACGAAGACCTTCTATACCATCTTCAATATTGAGGGCATGCTGAAGTAAATTGAATTCCTCGTTCTCATACACCACCTTTTTGGTCATTCCATAACAGTTAAGAGGTTTACCTCTTAGGGAAAAAACTGCCTGAGTCTGTACATCGCGCGATTTGGTAATAGATCCAGATGCAGAGTCTCCTTCAGTTATGAACAGCATGGTATTGTTCTTTTTCTCCTCATCTGCTTTGGGGTCGTCATAATGAACCCTGCAATCTCTTAGCTTTTTATTGTGTAGATTGGCTTTTTTAGCCCGTTCATTGGCAAGTTTTTTAATGCCTGATATTTCTTTTCTCTCCCGCTCTGATTGCAAAATGCGCTTAAGTAAAGCATCTGCTACTATTGGGTTTTTATGAAGGTAATTATCCAACTCTGTTTTGACAAAATCATTAACAAAAGTCCTTAATGTTGGTCCATCAGGACCAACGGATTGGGATCCCAATTTGGTTTTGGTCTGGGATTCAAATACGGGTTCCTGAACCCTTATGGCTATGGCTCCCACTATACTCTGTCTAATATCTGAGGCATCATAATCTTTTTTATAGAATTCCCGGACAGATTTGACCAAGGCTTCTCTGAAAGCTGCTAAATGAGTACCTCCCTGAGTAGTAAACTGGCCATTGACAAATGAATAATACTCTTCTCCATATTGGTTGGAATGAGTAATTGCCATTTCTATATCGTTACCCTTAAGGTGAATGATTGGATACCTGATTGAATCTTCGTCAACTCTTCTCATCAAAAGGTCATAGAGCCCTCTTTCAGAAAAGAATTTTTTGCCATTATAATTTATTGTGAGGCCCGCGTTAAGAAAGGCATAATTCCAAATCTGATTTTCCAGGTACTCTGGGATAAAATGATAGTTTTTAAATACTGAGGCATCAGGGGTAAAAATTACTTTAGTTCCATTCCTGTCTGAGGTCTTTTCTATTTTTCGTTCATCTTTAAGAATACCCTTTTCAAATTCCGCCACTTTGGTTTCACCATCTCTATATGACTGTACTTTAAAGTAATCGGACAAGGCATTGACCGCTTTAGTACCCACACCATTTAGACCTACGGATTTTTGGAATGCTCCTGAATCATATTTACCACCAGTATTGATCTTGGAAACACAATCGATCACTTTTCCCAGAGGGATTCCTCGTCCATAATCTCTGATTTCAACCCTGTGTTCAGAAATCTTGATATCTATGGTTCTGCCATAACCCATCATGTGTTCGTCAATACTGTTATCCAATACTTCCTTGACCAATACATAAATTCCATCATCTTGCGCACTTCCGTCACCTAGTTTACCGATATACATCCCAGGCCTGAGCCTGATATGTTCTCTCCAATCCAAGGACTTAATACTATCTTCTGTGTATTGTACGTTTTCAGCCATTTTTATTCCTATGGGTAATATTTTTAAAGCTTTGTAATTTTATGGAGTTAATCTTTTATTACAGTTGTAGAAAAGATGAGTTACTCATACCGGTAAAGGCGAATATCCATAAATATCTTATCAAATTAAAATTGATAGGTAATGTATCATGAGGCAAAATAGCAGATATGCATATGTCTCTTAAGTTCCATGTTGTAATGTTTTGAATTTTTGAGATAAAATCCAAAACAATGCGACAATCCAAGTCACAAAAAGTATTGGTACCATATAAAAGAATCCACTAAATGAGCTACTGCTTATTTCATTTTGGTTATTGATGCTATGGACAAAAAGCGTCAAAATACATAAGGAGACATTTACGATCCCTATAAAGCTAAAAATCCAAGTCAACATGTAATCCCGAAACTTATCTCCAATTGGGAATAACCTTTTCAAATTTGCTGTACTTTGTTTTTCTATCATCTTGGCCGGTAAAGCCAATGAAATATTCAAGACAGCAAAAATCACAATCCCGACATAAAAGAATGAATTTCTACTGAATCCTTTGACCATGATTCCTTGGTCATCTATTTCATAGGCTACTGTTTCTGGTACCGAAGAGTAGATATAAATGAAAACCAATATGAAAAACATGATAGATAAGAAGTGGAATACTTTTCCGAATCGATAATACATAGGTGATAATATTTTAGCGTGCTAATATAAAGATTAAAGCTTAGACAAAATTGAAACTGTTTAGCTCAATTTCGGTTTTAAATAATGCGTTTATCTTATGATTGATATCCAACTGTCTGACGTTTAGGAAAAATATTTAAATCATGATCCAAGAAAAAAATTATTCAAAAAATTTAATTTCAGTTTCAGAACAGTGTAAAATTAAATAGATAGAAACTCTTTTTCCGTATGAAGTACAAGCCTATTTTTACGAAAATCCAATATCAAACAATATTTATCAAGCCTAATACATGTCAAAAAATCTAAATACTTACATCCTTTCACTTTTATTGATGATTTCAATAAGCGCATGTTCATTAAAAGTAGATCTTGATGGCATGGATTTAGAAGCTTGGAAAAAAGACAGAAATGGATGCTTGGGTTTGAGAGAGCCTCAAATTGATGCCTTCAGGTTGGTGAAAAACGAACTTCTCGGCAAAGACAATCAAGCATTGCTAAAGACGTTTGGAAAACCAGACAGGGTAGAATTGGCTGATAGAAGTCAAAACTTTTTTATTTACTACGTAGAACCCAGCCCTGACTGTGATTCAGAAGATTTAAAATCTGATCCCATAAAAGTAATTTTCAGATTAAATGCGATGAGCCGGGTCAGTGAGGTTACCATCAGTACTTTGGATCCCTAAAAACAAAAAAAGAAGGTTTTAAGACCTTCTTTTTACTTTTTATTTGGATTCATTTAATCATCTTCTTCCATAAAACACAATGCCGCTGCGCCTAAGGTGCCTGCATCATTCTTCAATGTAGCCTTCGTCAATACCAGATCATTTACATAATATGGAGTGAGGTATTGTCTTACAGTTTTTTCGAGGGAAGGCATCATAAATTCCAACCCAGCTGAAATACCGCCTCCAAAGTAAACATGGGTTACATCAAGTACCCGAATTACTGAAACAATTGCTTCCCCTAGAATTCTACCAACATCTTCAAAAACCATTAGCGACACCTCATTTCCTAATTTGGCTGTATCCACCAAAAGATGAGTTCCAAGTTCTTTGTTTTCCAAATCTCCTACTAACCTAGGGTAGCCTTGTATAAACCTTTCCATTATTTTCAGGATCCCATTTCGGCCAATCAATTTTTCAAGACCCTCATTTCCTCTGGAAAGCATGTGTCCCATTTCCATCGCATTACCTCTTGAACCTTTGAATACTGCCCCATCCAATACAAATGCACTTCCGATACCTGTCCCCATGGTAATAAAAAGGAAGTTTTTTGGAGGATTTGCTTTCCCAAACCTGTATTCACCTATGGCAGCAGCAGCCGCATCATTTTCTAAAAAGAAAGAAATATTAGGGTATTTTTTCTTCAGCTCTCCTTTAAGGTTAAAACCATTCAGGGCAGGAATTGCCGGTATCTCTAAAGTGGTTGTCCTGTCTTTGGATATCAATCCTGGCAGGCCAATACCAACTTTTCTTACATGCGGATATTTCTTAAGGATTCCTTCCATACCCTCAATAAAACAGATGTTAAATCCCTTAGGGTCATCTCTGTATGGCGCAGTATCAATTTTTTCAAACGAAACAATTTCACCGTCTTTGCTTACCAAACCGATTTTTAGATGGGTACCTCCCACATCTACTCCCAAAAAATGTTGGTCTTCTTTATTCATGGTTATCTTCAATAGGTTTACTGCGCTAAAATAGTAAAGAGAATTGCTTACTTCCTAAAATCTTTATCAAAGTCTTGAAATATTTCAAAAACTGCGGGACAAACAAGGGTATTTCTTAAAGTCAAACTAAGTATTCCGTGCATGTTTTTACGGTTGGTGTGAGGGTATTCTCTACATGCTTTTGGGCGTTCTTCATACACCAAACAGGTATTATCCTTATTCAGGAAAGGACAAGGTGAAGTTTTTAAAACATAATCACCTTCTTCATCCAAAAGCAGGTAAGTATCTACAAATACAGATGGTTTCATCTTAAAAACTTTTGCCAGCCTCTCAATATCTGTCTGAATAAATATGGGACTAGTTGTTTTACAGCAATTGGCACAATCGAGACAAGAGATATGCTCGAATTTTTCATCATGGGCAATTTCAAATATATTATCCAGGTCTTTACTCTTCTGCTTCCTTAACTTTGATAATAGTTTTTTATTCCTAGGGTAAGCTGTTTTACTCTGAGTTCTGAAATTTTCTATATCCATTGACAATAATAACTTTAGGTTAAATCTATAAATAGCAATTTTACAGTCTTTTATTTTGTTATATGCTTTTTAAACCTTATATTAATTACTTCTAAACCAATGCATTATGAAAATACATCCAAATGAACTATTATTCTATTACAATCCATCACACAGTGTGGATAAACAGATGAGGGCCTATGCCAAGGCAGTATCAAACCATGTCAATGAAATCAATATCGAAAAGGAACCCATTACCACCACAGGTTGGAGATCGATATTAAATTTATTGAATCTTAGACCCAAAGATCTCTTGAATAAAGCCCATCCTGATTATCAATCCAAAATTGCAGGAAAAACGTGGGACGAAGACAGTTGGCTTACCATACTGACAAAATTCCCACATTTAATCAAAGCTCCAATAGCTATCAAAAAGAATAAGGCGGTACTTTGCATTACTCCTAATATCATATTGGAATTAGACTAAGCTAATGCCATCGTCCTTTATAGCAATTTTTTTTGCTTTATAAAGCTGACCTATAGATTGCTTGAAGTGCTTTTTACTCATCCCCAATAACTCTTTGATAGATTCAGGGGATGATTTATCATGAAGGGGCAAAAATTTCCGGACTTTTAAGACTTCGAGAATTTTTTCGGCCCCTTCTTCATATTTCTCACGGCCTATTGGAAGAAGTTGTAAGTCCAGTTTACCATCATCCCTCCTCTTTTTCACGTAAGCGCTCACGGTATCTCCAACCTGAATGGGCTGGAATGTTTCATTTTTATAAAGCAATCCCTCAAAGTTCCCTTCTATCAAACCCTTATAGCCAAGATCACTTTCATCGAAAATTAAAACCTCAATTTTTTGACCCGCTTCAAATCCTTGGGTATCAGTAAGTAAAAAATCTTCATATTTACTTACTCCTATCAATCTGTCCGTTTTATAATCCAGGCAAACCCTTACGAGATACTTCTCACCTACTTCCATATTTTTTGCCATTTCCGCAGACGGTACAAAAAGATCTTTTGGTAATCCCCAATCCATAAAAGCACCGAAACTTGTTGTTTGCTTGACTTCCATGATGGCAAATTCATCCAACAAAGCAACAGGACGATTGGTGACCGCTACAGGCCTGTCCTCTGAATCGGTGTAAACAAACACCTCTAACTCTTTTCCAACTTCTTCAGATCCATCCAGATAACTTTTTGGTAAAAGTACTTCACCACCTTCTTGCAATGCGAGATAAGCCCCGTTTTCGGTAAACCTATTGATTAATAGGCTGTTGATTTTTCCAAGTTCTTTCATCTTTTAAAGGTAAGGATTTTATGTCAAGTGAAATTGGAATTACTTCATATTCGAACTAGATTTGAAGCTCAGAAATATATTTTAGGTGTGGATATACAATTTTGATCCTGCCGTGTTTCTTCTGTTAAAATCTAAACCCAAATAAAATGAAAAATATTTCAGTGATTGGTTCCGGTACAATGGGCAACGGAATTACACACGTTTTTGCCCAGTTTGGTTATTCTGTTTCGTTAGTGGATATTTCTGCAGCTGCTTTAGAAAAAGCCATTTCAACCATAAGTAAAAATATGGATAGACAAGTTTCCAAGGGACTCATCAAAGAAGAGGATAAAACTTCCTCAATGGGTAGGATAAAAACTTTCACATCTCTTGAAGAAGGAGTCAAAAGTGCTGATCTAGTAGTAGAAGCAGCCACAGAAAACCTAGACATCAAATTGGACCTTTTCAGACAACTTGATCAGTTTACTCCCGAAGGCTGCATATTGGCAAGCAATACTTCCTCAATCAGCATTACAAAGATCGGAGCGGTTACAAAAAGGCCCGATAAAGTAATCGGTATGCATTTTATGAATCCTGTACCGGTAATGAAATTGGTTGAAGTCATCAGAGGATATGCCACTTCAGATGAAGTCACCACGCAGATTATGGAGCTTTCAAAAGGTCTTTCAAAAGTGCCGGTAGAAGTAAATGATTATCCTGGATTTGTTGCCAATAGGATACTCATGCCAATGATAAACGAGGCGATATTTACATTATATGAAGGGGTTGCAGGTATAGAGGAAATCGATACCGTTATGAAACTCGGAATGGCACATCCAATGGGACCTCTACAACTTGCAGATTTTATTGGACTTGACGTTTGTTTGTCAATTATGCGTGTACTTCATGATGGTTTTGGTAACCCTAAATATGCTCCATGCCCACTATTGGTAAACATGGTAGAAGCTGGTTATAAAGGTGCCAAAACAGGTGAAGGCTTTTATAAATACACTGCAGGTAGCAAAGAACTGGTTGTATCTGAAAGGTTTAAGTAGACAATATCAAAATTTGAAACCAAAAGCCTGATAAATTTTGAAACTTGTCAGGCTTTCTTTTCATTATACAATAGCACCAAAGATTATAAGTAATTACTATGCATATAGCAGTGTCTGGAAACATCGGGAGTGGAAAAACCACTTTGACTACAAAATTGGCTAAACATTATGGTTGGAATGCCGAATTGGAAGCGGTAGACAACAACCCTTATCTGGCTGATTTTTATGAAGACATGAAGCGATGGTCATTTCATCTTCAGGTTTACTTTTTAAACAGCAGGTTCAATCAGATTAAAAGAATCAGAGATAGTGGCCTATCGGTCATACAAGACAGGACAATTTATGAGGATGCTTATATATTTGCAGCCAACTTGCATAAGTCAAAATTGATTTCAGAAAGAGATTATGAAAATTACCTTGCGTTATTTGACTCTATGATCAATTTTGTGAAAGCTCCTGATTTGTTGATTTACCTGAAGGCTGACATTCCTAAATTAGTGGGGCAAATAGAGAAAAGAGGACGCGATTATGAAAATGCAATCCGTATAGATTACCTTAAAAACCTGAACAGCCATTATGAGGAATGGATAAGTTCGTATGATAAGGGAAAGCTATTGATTGTAGATGTAAATGAACTTGATTTTGTTGCACATCCTGAAGATTTTTCTCAAATAGTTCAAAGAGTAGACAGAGAAATGTACGGGTTATTTGCATAGAAAAATTGATCAAGAGACATAGAACATGAAGGAGTCTCAAAATTTCAAATTGAGGCTCTTTTTATGCCATTTTCCTATTGATCCAATTGATAATACCTTTTTGATGTTCTTCTTTAGGATTTCTTAAAAGTTCATCAATTTTTTTCAATCCTCCCCCAATCATCAAAGTTTCATATTGTGGAATTCGGATCATTTTATACCCATGCAATCTTGTCAGAAGATCATATTGTGCATCATTGTAAGCATTCAGCTTCCAACCTGAGGAACCATTTCCACTCAGGTCTCCAAACTCCTCACTCTTACCAAAAACCTTTGAAGCAATTGGAGGACCATTCCAAATACGTTCCTGCAGTCCAGCCTTTAAACAGTCTTTTTCATATGTTCTGCAGAGACGTTTATATGCCTCGAGCCATTGAAAAGAAAAAACCTCATAAAGATCTGTTTTAAAAGTTTTTATACGATATCTATTAAAGTGAATTTCATCATCATAAAGGAACAAAAACCGATTGACTTTAAAATCAAACTTCAAGCTATGTAAATGTGGTGGTCTGCCAGTTCCTTCAAGTGAATCAAAAATACCACCTAACATTTGCTCACCTTTACCTTCAAGGTATTTTTCGTTTACCTCTAAGTAAAAATCGATTTCAATATCAGGGATTTCAGATGAGATTACCTGAATAAGATTTTGAACTTTGATTTGATGCATTCGCTTTTTTTATTCTCCCTGCCGGATGATTTCCCAAGTGTGATCAGCCAAAAGCTTGACTTCTGCTACGAATTTACGAAACCTTTTCTTCCTTCCCCATTCTTCAGGAGATACCATACTCAAAAAATCAGTATCATCTTCCTTTTCATATAAAAAGTAATGGTGATTGATCAGGGGTTCAAAATTCATCGGCGTTTGGTAAATCCTTTCGGAAACTTCTACCCTACTTTTGATAGCCTTAGCCTGATCTGCCAGCAATTGCATCTGTTGATAAATCTGAGACATCTGCATTTCGGTTTGGGAATGCATGGCGCTAACAGCCCTACCTGTAATCTTACCCTTATCTTCGGGTTTTATAACAGCACCTCCAGACTGATGGGCGTAAGGAAGGAGACCCGGAGTTTCTGTGGTCATCTCCTTCATTTTGTCAAGATCTATTTTGTCAATATCAATTTTTTCTTTCTTGCTCATGGATTTTCAAACTGTCTGATGGTGCAATTCTTTCTTTTAGATTTCCTTTTGATCCTGGAAATGTTGTTCTGCTGGAAATGTCATAACCTATATATAACATTACCAGAAAAAAAATCACAGCAATTATCAGAAACACTCTCTTATTTTTATTCATAATATTATTAGTTTAACTTGTCAATCGGCTAAACAGTTTTGAAGTCCCGAAATTAAGTTTTAGCTGCACTATAAAAAAATGTGCCCGGTGAATTGTTCCTTTTAATTGCTTCTGAGGCGATAAGTTTTAATTTATTCAGTACAAATATTATATTTAAAAAAATTACCTTAACTTTCGAATCATTTATTGAAATACAGATTATTGTGTAAAAGATGCATTATTCTTTATAAAAAAGTTTTTATGTACGAACTGATAAGTCCACAAACGATTATCCAATACTTCGGAGATGACGATGAAGAAATGTTGAGAGAAATGATTCAGATCATTATCGATACAAATCTTCATGACCTTAAACTCTTGGATGAATATTATGAGAATGGTGATTTTGCCGTGATCAAAAAGAAATGTCACAAAGCAAAACCAAGTATGAGTTATGTCGGTGCTATGGAAACAAGAAAGCTTCTTGAAGAAATTGAATCTGATTTAGAAAATTCTCACGATACCTATAAAAAATTACTGGCACAAATTGAAATCATTGAGCAAGAGCTCAAAACTTTTTTGGATAAGATTTAAGTTTGCATACTTATTTTTCCATATATACTTTTTTCTTTACTTTTTTGAGTCTTAAAGTCCATCTTTAGAAAAAATTCCATTCCATGAGAAGATTTAGTTTATTACTATTTGTAACCTTTATTTCATTCCAAGGGCTGATAGCCCAATCACTTACTGTAGACAAGATCATGCAGGACCCAAAATGGATGGGTGTTTACCCTTCCAATATTTCTTGGGACGAAAAAGGCGATGTGGTTTACTTTAATTACAACCCGGATAATCATCCTGCTGATTCCTTATATAAAATCCATCTCAATGAACCTGATAAGATTGTCAAAGTAGGTAACGAAGAAAAGAAAAACAGGATTCCTTCGAATGCAAGCAGTAATATCGCTAAAACAAAGAAAACCTATACTAGAGACGGAGACCTCATACTTTTTGACATTGAGTCAGGTGAGAAATCAATTCTATTGTCCATGGGTGAAGGTATTTCAAATGCCAGATTCCTAAAAAATGAAAATAGAATTTCCTTTGTATTGAATAACAATATCTATGTTTTTGATACGCAAAAAGGAAGCCTTGCAAGAGTAACCCATATCAAACAAGGTAAAAAACCGGAGGAAAAAGAGGCCAAACTATCCGCAAAAGACGAATGGCTTAAAGAAGACAATCTTGAACTTCTTGGTGTCGTCAGAGAGAGGGAAGAGAAAAAAGAATTGTCCAAAACCTATCAGAAAGCAACAAAAGACCCTGAACCTTTTACTTTTTATACAGACAAAAAACAGGTGAATAACCTCCAGCTTTCACCAGATGAAAAGTATGTGAGTTTCTCTCTCATTGAAAGAGTAGATAACAAAAGAACCATTGTTCCTGACTACACTGATGCTACTGGTTATACCACGGATATACCTGCAAGGACTAAAGTTGGGGATGACCCCATAAAAATAGAAATGGCTATCTACAATCTTAAAAAAGATACAGTTTACATGGTGAATACCAGTAAACTACCTGGAATTAAGGATTTGCCTGACTATGTTAAAGATTATCCGGAAAAAACATGGGAAGAAAAAGAAAGAGAATTGGTTCTAACGGGCCCTTATTATTCTAATGACGGTACTTATGCTGTTGTCAATGCCTATTCCAACGATAATAAAGACAGATGGATTTCGCTGGTAGATATGGAAACCGGAGAACTTAAAAATTTAGATAGGCAAAGAGATGAAGCTTGGGTAGCTGGTCCTGGAATAGGAGGCAGCTGGGGAAATGCAGTATTCGGATGGTTGCCTGACAATAAAAATATATACTTCCAATCTGAAACTACGGGTTACTCACACTTATACACCCTAGATGTAAGAAGTGGGACGAAAAGACAGCTGACCAGAGGTGAATTTGAAGTATTCAGCCCTCAGATTTCAAAGGATGGGAAATATTGGTACTTGACAACATCTGAAGAACATCCCGGAGAACGTCATCTATATATGATGCCGCTTAACGGAGGAAGAATGGAAAAACTAACCAATATGGTTGGTAACAATGATGCCAGTTTGTCTCCGGATGAAAAAAACATTGCTGTGCTTTATTCCTATAGCAATAAGCCTTGGGAGCTCTATCTCCAGGCAAACGAACCTGGAGCAGAACCTAAACAGCTGACAGATGGGCAAAGTGAGGATTTCAAAGCTTATGAATGGAGGGATCCCGAGTTGATTAAATTTCAGGCAAAAGATGGCACAGAAGTTCCCGCTAGACTTTATAAGCCTAGCACAAGAAATAGAAACGGTGCAGCTGTCATTTTTGTCCATGGAGCTGGTTACCTCCAAAATGTACACAAGTGGTGGTCAAGTTACTTCAGGGAATACATGTTCCACAACCTTTTGACAGATCTTGGTTATACGGTTTTGGATATTGACTATAGAGGTTCTGCAGGCTATGGAAGAGATTGGAGAACAGGCATCTATAGACATATGGGAGGCTTAGATTTATCTGACCAGGTTGACGGAGCAAATTATTTGATAGCAAACCACAACGTAGAGTCTAGCAAAGTTGGCTTATATGGTGGTAGCTATGGTGGCTTTATCACATTGATGGCCATGTTCAATGAAGCAGAAACATTCACTTCCGGTGCTGCATTAAGGTCAGTAACCGACTGGGCTCATTATAATCACGGTTATACATCCAATATTTTGAATGAGCCTTTTAATGATCCTATAGCTTATAGAAGATCATCCCCTATTTATTTTGCAGACGGACTGAAAGGTAATTTATTAATCGCACATGGAATGCTTGACGTCAACGTCCATTTTCAGGATGTGGTCAGGCTTGCGCAGATACTTGTTGAACTAGGTAAGGACAACTGGGAAATGGCTGTCTATCCAGTGGAGGATCACGGCTTCGTCGAACCTAGCAGCTGGACTGATGAATACAAGAGAATATTGAAACTCTTCAACAACACCTTATTAGACTAAATCGATGAGCCGAAATTTTCAAAGCAGAAGTACAGGCTTATGTTTTCTTTTTGTACTGCTTTTTATTTCCTGCAACCAAAAAGATGCAATACCATCTCTCAAAACAGGATTAATTGCAGAAATTGCAATGGTTGTTTCTGCACGGGAGGAGGCTTCTATTATAGGATTATCCATGCTTGAAAAGGGTGGAAATGCTTTCGATGCCATGATTGCAACTGAAATGGCACTAGCCGTAGCTTTTCCTTTTGCAGGAAATCTCGGAGGAGGCGGTTTTATGGTATTTAGACATAAAGATGGATCATTTGGAAGTATTGATTACAGGGAGAAAGCTCCTCAGGCAGCTCATAGAGATATGTATCTTGATGAAAATGGAGAGGTAATCCCAAACTTAAGTACCACAGGAGCATTGGCAGTTGGAGTCCCGGGAACCATCGCTGGGATTTTTGCCGTACATGAAAAATTCGGTACACTGCCAATTGAAGAGATATTAGAACCTGTGATTGCCTTGGCTCAAAAAGGTGTAGTGGTGACCAAAAATCAAGAAGGAAGACTGGCTAGTAATAGGAATAGTTTTATCGCTGTCAACGGAAAAGATACTTTTTTCAGCCAGGAATTTTCTGAAGGAGACACCATCAAATACCCTGCTTTAGCCAATACCCTCAAAAGAATTGCTGCAAATAGCAGGGATGAATTTTATAAAGGGGAAACTGCCAAAAGCATTGCTAAATTTATTCAGGAAAAAGGAGGGATTATTACATTGGAAGATCTTGAGGCGTATGAAGCGGTTTGGAGAGATCCTATAAAGTTTGATTATAAAGGCAATCAAATCATATCCATGGCACCTCCAAGTAGTGGAGGCGTCACATTGGCCCAGATATTTGGTATGCTGGAAGACTTTGATCTTCAAGAAATGGGGCATAACAGTCCTGAATACATCCAAGTACTGACGGAAGCAGAAAGAAGAGCATATGCAGATAGGAATTACTTTTTGGGTGACCCTGATTTTGTTGAAGTCCCGATTCAGGAGTTAATCTCAAAATCCTACCTGCAATCAAGAATGAGTAATTTCAATCCTCAAAAAGCAACACTTTCTTCAGACATCAGGGAAGGAAACCTCCAAATTCTGGAAAGTGATGAGACGACACACTACTCCATAGTGGATCAGTTTGGAAATGCAGTGGCCGTTACCACTACGCTCAATGGAGCATATGGCTCAAAACTCTATTCTGAAGAGTTAGGTTTCTTTTTCAATAATGAAATGGATGATTTCAGTTCAAAAACCGGCATTCCAAATATGTTTGGTTTGATTGGTGCAGAAGCAAATGCCATTTCTCCAGGAAAGAGAATGCTAAGCTCTATGACTCCTACTTTGGTGGAAAAGAATGGTACCCTTAAAATGGTAGTGGGTACTCCAGGAGGTTCCACAATCATTACATCCGTATTACAGACCATTTTAAATGTTGTAGAATTTGGAATGAGCATGCAAGAAGCTGTAGATGCTCCTAGATTTCACCATCAGTGGTTACCTGACCATATAAACTTCGAGCCTGAAGGTTTCTCACACGACGTCTTTGAAGCCTTGAAGGAAAAGGGATATCAGATCAATGAAGGTTATACACCAATATTAGGAAAAGTAGATGCCATCCTTGTACTTCCTGATGGCCGCCTGGAAGGTGGGGCAGATTGGAGAGGTGATGACAAAGCTGTGGGATTTTAACTTCCACAGCTTTGTGATGTATTTTGACAGGATTATTTAATTGCTTTAATAAAACCCAAGATATCATCCATTACTTTTTGATTGAAGGTTTCTTCTATCTGCTGATATTCTGAAATTGCACCCGTATCGGCTTTTTGAAAAAGATGGTTCAAATCTTCGTAAACTTTAAGACGGAGTAATTCATCTTTGCCCTCAAACAGTTCAATTAACCTGTTCCCGTTTTGGGCTGCATTAACCTGTAAATCCTTGACCCCAAAAGCCGCAAATACTGGAATCTCTATTTTCTTTATATCTACCTCAGGCTCATATTTCATAAAATATACAAACCAAGGATTTATGCTTTTTTCAAAAGTGGTTAAGAGTGATTCTTCCTGCTGCTTTCTAATTTCATCTGAAACATCATATTCGGCTACTATTTCTTGAACCAAAGCAGGTAAAGCCTCCATAGCCATTTCTTTATCATCACTATCTTTGATCAATCTGTAAAACTTGGAATTAATTTCAACCTGCCTTTCAACAAGTGCTTTAGGGCTTCCTGAGCTTCTGGAAATATCTTCTGTTTGCTTTTTCATCAGTTCAGGAATATTTACCACAGGTGCTGCCAAAGAAATAATAAAGTCCAAGGGCTGTTTCTTTTGTTCAGCTGCCATCATCCACGCAATCATTCCTCCCTCGCTATGCCCCAACACCCCAATTCTACTAGTATCTACTTGTTCTAAGGTTTTTAGATAAGAAATTGCATGCTGCGCATCATTTTTAAAATCTTCAGAAGTTGCAGACGCGAAATTTCCATCTGACTCCCCTACTCCTCTCTCATCATACCTCAACACCATCACGCCATTTTTACTGAAAAAATCGGCTAAGACCCAAAAGGACTGATGGTCAAATATGGTAGAATTCCTATCCTGAGGTCCTGAACCAGTCACAAGAATTATGGTTGGAAATGGTCCTTCACCTTCAGGAATGGTAAGTGTACCATATAAATTGAGTCCTACTTCTTCATTTGGGAAACTCACATCTTTGGATTCATAAGAAAAAGGAGCTTGAGGCGTTTGTGGTCTCAAGGGCTTAATAATTTCATCAGTTTCAATGGTATCTCTCTTTCTTAGTGCCAAAGGAAAAGACATTCCTCCCTGTTTGAAGGTTCCTGAAATCTGATCACCCAATAGTATTCCTTCAAAAGTGATGTTAGCAGCACTGTGCTCAAAAAGTAAGAGGTTATCCTCGAACAGCACTTTTGTCAAAGGAATGTCTTTTGCACCTTGACTTGGACTGTCCATAAAGCCTGACCATATTTCATCTTTTTGTTCAAAACTAAAAACCAAAGGTAATTTGGTTCCCATTACATCCAAAACACCTTCCCAGCTACCTTCCGCTGACTGAGCTTGAACTGATAAACAAGGTAATAATGTTAAAAGCAAAATAATCGTTGTAAAATTTCTCATACGAATTTTTAGAATAGTCTTGCCAATTTATATTTATTTTGACAAATGGATAAAGAAATTTTAGTAGATCTAGTGACCAAGACAATGCCCTATGGAAAATATAAGGGTCGTTTACTATGTGATATTCCTGAACACTATCTGGTTTGGATGCATGGTCA
The DNA here is from genome assembly GCF_007692705.1 of Mongoliibacter sp. Classification (GTDB taxonomy): domain Bacteria; phylum Bacteroidota; class Bacteroidia; order Cytophagales; family Cyclobacteriaceae; genus Mongoliibacter. The sequence continues at coordinate 30,350 of NZ_REBN01000240.1, read as the reverse complement.
GGGATTTCCTAAAGGTAAGCTTGGCATGTGGCTGAATACCTTGTATGAAATCCGACTCAATGGTTTAGAAGGTATTTTGACGGAATTAAAAAAAATGTATAAAAAATAAGCCGCTTGTCATGGACACGCGGCTTATCTATTTTTCAGTAATTGTAAATTAGAAAGTAATGGTTACACCACTGGAACAAACCTCAGAACCAGCTTCACAAACTGTATAAGTCAATGTTCCTGATCCCCTTAGGTTGGTTTGATCTGTATAAGAACCTGAATTGTTTACAGTAGCAATCTTGGTACCATCCCTATATATATCAACCTGAGAAGAACTCGCTCCGGACCAAGAAAGTTCTGCTCTCCAACGTCCTTGAACTTTAGTACCTGAACCAGTTAACGAAATGGCTGATGGATCGTCTCCTCCATTATCACCATCGTCTCCATCGTCTCCATCATCACCCCCATTATCACCATCATCACCGCCATTATCGCCATCATCTCCACCAGAAGAAGTACCTAATGAATAGAGCAAATGGTTGTTGACAGTTCTGGAATTAGTGACTTTGTTTTTTGTTGAAGTCTCCGAAAGGAAATTATATACTGCTTGAGCAGATGCTGAAGGATTACTTTGTAAAAAAAGAGCAGCAACACCAGCTACATGCGGTGATGCCATGGAAGTTCCACTAATGGTATTAGTAGCCGTATTACTTGTATGCCAAGCAGCTGTGATGGATGCACCTGGAGCAAAAATATCTACACAATCTCCATAGTTTGACCAAGAAGTCTTGGAGTCTGTACTAGTAGTTGCACCAACAGTATATGCTCTCGCTGCTCTTGCAGGAGAATAATTACACGCATTGGCCTCTCTTCCTCTAAAATCACCATTTCCAGCTGCCACTATTACAGGGACACCCGCATCGAACATTCTGGCTACCGCATCGTCTATCGCAGCACTTCCTCCACCTCCAAGTGACATGTTGGCAACTGAAGCACCGGAAGCATTAGCTGCTACCCAATCCATACCAGCTATTACACCGCTCCAAGATCCAGATCCATTGCAATCTAATACTCGAACACCCACTAGGGTAACTGCTTTAGCTACACCATAAACTGTACCTCCCACAGTACCTGCAACATGGGTTCCATGACCATTACAGTCCTCAGAATTACCACCAAAAGCATCAAAACCTCTTTGTGCACGATTTCCAAATTCACCATGTGTAGTGCGAACACCTGTATCTATAATATAGGCCGTAACTCCTTGCCCTGTAGCATTGTAAGTATAGGTTCCATTTAAAGGCAAATCACGCTGATCAATTCTGTCTAAACCCCAAGTTGCATTACTTTGAGTAGTTGAAGAGGCGTAGGCGTATTGATCAGGCTCTATATAAGCTACACTAGGATCCTGTTCAAGTGAGTTTAACTGTTCATCGCTCAGCTTCACCGCAAATCCTGGAATCAAATTTCCATAAACCCTTTCTACACTTGAGTCTTCAACCCCGTATCTAGCCAATAAATCCAATGTGAATTCTCTCATCAGAGACTGAACAGAAGTATACTCACCTGTTCTGCTGAAAGTAAGTTGATTCTCCTGTAAAACTACAATGTACTGACCAGGAATTACTCCTCGAGGTGTGTCGGTGGTAAAGACATCTAAATCCTCAAAAGACAATTCATTTTCGGCATCTTGACATGAAGTCATTACAAATGCCAAACTTAAGACGAGCAAACCTATCGGTTTACCGATCATCCCGTAAAATTTTTTAAGCATAATTAGTAAAGGTTAGTAAGTTGATAATGTAAATAATACATATTATGTTCTTACCAATCTATAAAATTTTATTTTACGATCAATAAAAAATAAGATAAATAAATACATTAAATATTGTATTCACCATATTAAACCAAACTTCTATTTGAATTGAATTGCAGAATTTTAAATTTAAAAGTTAAAAAAATATATTTATTCAACTTTTTCCATCCTTAATTATGACCATTCATGTAACCGAATTTAAATTGCAATTAAGTTTCAAAAAGCATTGGCTATTCAAGGAACTATTCTTACAATTTGATACTTTTGCATTTGAAACAATATTGCATTTCCTTGGTCCGCCATTATATCTTTATATTTTCTTTATTCTTTTTGAACACATTCTCCCTTGAAGCGCAACAAACAGGATTTTCTTTGTTTGGACAGGTTCAGGATGAAGATGGTTCAGGATTGATGGCTACAATTTCTATTCATGAATTGGGAAAAGGTACACTTGCAGATTTGGATGGCAATTTTACATTCAAGAATCTAAGACCTGGGTCATACCATTTACACATTACCCATGTAGGTTATAAATCTGAAAACAAAAATATATTTATCCAAGAAGGAGATTCTGAAGTAAAAATAACCCTGAAAGAATCTGCCATTCAGCTCGAGAGCTTGACGATTGAAGCAAACCCTTTTAAAAATGGCCCTTTGGAGCAATCTCAAACAATTTTGGTTTTAGATAGGGACTATTTGGAAAGAAACAATGGTGGGACATTCGCCAATGCATTGGAGAAACTCCCTGGCATCAGTACCATCAATACAGGTGTAGGTATCGCAAAACCTGTCATCAGAGGTATGAGTTTCAACAGAATCATGATCAATGACCGAGGTATCAAGCAGGAAGGCCAGCAATGGGGAGCAGATCACGGACTGGAAATTGATCCCTTTGATGTAGATAGAGTTGAAGTAGTAAAGGGTCCCTCCTCTCTTCTCTATGGCTCCGATGGAATGGCAGGAGTCATCAATATTTCCCCGCCCGCATTTAAGCAAAATGATGAAATAGAAGCCTCTTTTACAAGCATGTACAGGAGTAACAATGACATGTTTTCCAATTCAATTGCAATTGAAGGCAATGAAGGCGATATTATTTTTGGGGGTAGGTTTACCATGCAGGATTTTGCGGATTATAGGGTTCCTGCCAATCAATTCAATTATGCCGGGTTTATCCTGCCTATCAACAACAACAGGTTGAAAAACACAGCTGGGCGAGAAAGGCATTTTTCTACCATGGCTGGTGTAAAAAAAGATTGGGGATATTCCACACTAACTGTCAGTAAGTTTGATCAGGAGGCAGGAATTTTCGCAGGTGCAGTTGGCGTACCCAATTCTTACAACCTAAGACACGATGGAGATTTCAGAAACATTGATATTCCCAAACAAAGTAATCAACACTTGAAAGTATTGTGGAATAATAGTATCCTTATCAATGGAAATTGGGTAGAACTGGACTTTGGTTATCAAAAAAATGAAAGAAGGGAATTTTCAAGGCCTCACACACAGGAAGTAGGTCCTGACAATCCATTTGGTAACCTTGCTTTAGCCCTTACATTAGATGTCTTTACAGCAAATGCCCGCATCAATAAAACTCATGGTCAAAAAGGACAATCTATAATTGGGTTTAACTCCCAATTCTCTTCTAATGAGCAAAGCGGTTTTGAATTTTTACTTCCTAATTTTCAATCATTTCAGGGAGGCCTTTTTTATTTTAGAGAGTACAAATTCAGCCCCAATTTAATCCTTAATGGAGGTCTAAGGTTGGATGGCGCATATCACGATATACAAGAACACTTACAACCTATCTTTGAAAGGTTGAGGCCTACAGGGGAAACTGATCAAAGAAATCCTGATATTCAAAAGGAATTTTTTAATGGAAGTGCTTCCACAGGCCTTTCTTGGGTATTTTCGGATAATTTCAACCTAAAATTTAACTTGGGGTCAGCTTATCGAATCCCTACCCCAATTGAGCTGTCTTCCAATGGTGTTCATCACGGAAATTTTCGTCATGAAGTGGGTAATGCCAACTTGGAACGAGAAAGAAGCTACCAATCAGACATTAACTTGGCCTATTCCAGTAAAAGATTTTTGATATCCCTGAGTCCTTTCTTTGGTTATTATGATGGTTATATTTACCTCTCTCCGGCAGCAAGATTTTCCCCATTACCAGGCTCTAGTATTATTTGGGAATACCGCCAAAACAACGCCATTTTCACGGGAGGTGAACTGATGTCTACCTTCTCCCCCTTCAAAGGCTTTTCTATCAACTTTGGTGCAGAATATGTTTATAATAAAAATCTGGATACAGGATTACCTTTACCTTTGACCCCACCATTCAGTGCTTTGACTGGAATTGAATATAAGTTGCCAGAAGTAGCGCGCCTACTTGATAACCTTTACTTTTTTGCTGAGGTACGACATGCTGAGGATCAAAACCGTGTGGATAGGAATGAAAGATCCACACCGGGATATACCCTTTTAGAAGCAGGGCTTGGTGGTGATATCAAAATCGCCAAACAGGAAGTGAAGTTTCAACTCTCCGGCCAAAACCTAACAAACGAAGTATATTTCAATCACTTGAGCCGGTATAGGTTATTGAATTTGCCTGAGCAAGGAAGAAATATTAGCTTTTCTCTCAAAGTCCCCATTGCTGTAAGAAATAAAAATTAATCCTGATTTTATTGACTAAACTAAATTACCTAGCTATATTTGCAACCATATTGCATTTACAACTTTATTACATTAATTACTAAACCAATGAAAAGAATACCATTATTGATCAGCTCATTGTTTCTTGCAGCTGTTTTTTCATGCACGGACGACAATGATAATCCACCTGTATCAGATTTAAATGCACCTGAAATTGGGTTTGCAGAAGGTAGGGATAGTTTCAGACCTATGGAAGGTGAAGTAAGGGCTTCTACTACAGACCACATGCACGTACGATTTAGCGTTTCAGATGAATCAGGTATTGGACAAGTGCTGGTAGATGTCCACAATTCATTTGATGGGCATACCCACGGAAGATTAAATAATACATTTACAGCTTTGAATGTGAAGGATATTTATGGACCTGATGCCTCTCAGGCATTTTTGAGATTTCCTGAAGGAGCTACATTTTTAAATGTTGATGGTTCAGCCACAGACATTTACTGGGGTGGTCCAACTTCAAGAGTTGAAAACAATGTACTTGCAGGACCTTACGATATTGTAATTTCTGCGGTTGACGTAAATGGTAATCAAACCAGTTTTGCAGATAACAGTAATTACATTGCTACATTTTACATTGAAAGACCGTATGCACCGATGATTTCCGTCACTAATTTACATGATGGTGAGATTGAAGGTGAAGCAGGAGAAGCATTGGAAGTTGTGGGATCCGTAGGAATGGGTGACCACGAATTAAGTGCTGAGATTTCTTTCCTTTGGGTGAGATTGGTAGACGAAGATCATGACCATGACCATAATAGCAGAGTTTCAGGTGAAGAGTTTTATGAAAAAGTTTGGGGAACATCTGTATGGAGAGACGGCATGAGTGGTCCTGGAATCATCAACGGAGAAGAACTGAAATTTGAGGATATTCTTTCAGGAGAAAATGCAATAATTCTTCCTGAAGGTGAAGATCATTTGGAACTTATTATCTGGGCTGAGGATGTAAATGGCAATATCACCAGAAAAGTATATGAAGTTCATATTGATTAATCACAATTCAATAACTATTTTGGAGGGAAAATCTTAAGAGGTTTTCCCTCTTTTCTTTTAACCAACCAAATCAATTATGAAAAAAGTTTTGTTTTCAATGCTTGCGGGGGCTTTTGCTCTCTCTGTAGTAAGCTGTTCTCAGCAAAAAGATCAGGATGGTGATCCGGCTATTTATGCCGAAGCCAATGAAATTCATCAATCTTCTTTAGACATCAGGGAAGAAATTTTGGAACTCGAAAAGACCTTAAAAGAAAATGGCATTGAGAACGACGACATCAAAGATCTTCTTAAAGCTTGGGATAAGGATATCATTGAAGTACCAGGACACGAACATTCGCATGATGATGAGCATCAGAGAGACTACCATGTACATAACCCGATGAAACCCTTTTCAGATGCTGAGCATTTGGAATACCAAAAAATTATGTATGAAGAGATTGTAGAAATCAAAAATAAGATTCACGAAATTCTTTTAGAAAAATCAAATAAGGAAGAAGAGCAGGAAGGTGACAGAGATGTCATAGATGAAGTAACCGACCCTGAAGAAGCCTAATGCTTTAAAATGTTCAAAAAAGCCATCTTTCAGATGGCTTTTTTGATGCTTAATTTAAAAGTATGGTGAGCACAAAGTCACATTTTCTTTGTCAAAGTTAACTGGACTATTGTCATTAGCTCCCACATTACCAGCAGCCAGTATAATTTGGTATTCCGGTCCAGAATCAGCGAGATGCACTTTGATATGTCCATCTAGTGTCTTAAAATCTTCAAATGTCAATACCCTTTGATCTGATAGCATTCCCAAAACAGTACTGCTTTTTAACGTTCGGATATCTATAGGCTTCAACATATGAGCCATAGGTGCATCAACCACATCATAGCTTCCAAAATGTAAATGGGCTGGAAAAAAATACTCCTCTTCTCCTTTTTCACCCTGAAGCTCAATAGTCAACTCCAACTCCCCTCCCATCAATTCTCTTACAAACAGCACTCCCGAATATTCAAAATCTGATGCTTGGTACAAAGTATATTCCAATTCATTTCCAGTATATAATTGTTCAATTTTGTCTTCTTCTTGGCAAGAAATAAAGAAGAGCGAAATAAGGAGCGGATATATTAACTTTTTCATAACAGGGTAGTTTGTCAATCAAGAAAACGAAAGCGAGTATTATGTAGTTTAAATTTTCAGTTTAATTTAAGTATTAAATTCACACTTCTTTGTAATATAAATCACCAATCAGGAAAAAAACCAACTATGAAGCAATTTGCCTCACTTTTTTTTAAACTAGACCAAAGCAATAAGACAAATGATAAGCTGACGGCCTTGAGTAAATACTTTTTAGATGTTTCCGATGAAGATAAATTATGGACACTTGCACTTTTCACCCATAAAAGACCCAAAAGACAAGTAAATACAAGATTGCTTCGTGATTGGTGCTGTGAACTAACCGGTATACCTGACTGGCTATTTGAAGAATCTTACCAAACAGTGGGGGATTTGGCCGAAACTCTATCCCTCCTACTTCCCGTCAATTCCCAGAGTCAAGATAAATCCCTCTCCTATTGGATTAATTACCTAATGGAATTGAAAGATATTCCAGAGGATGAAAAAAAAACTAAAATCCTCTATGCGTGGTCTGTTTTAGAAAAGGAGGAACAATTTATTTTCACTAAAATCATTACGGGGGGTTTCAGGGTTGGAGTCAGCCAAAACTTGATTACCCAAGCAGTTGCCAATGCCTTTAATTTAGAAAAGACAGAGGTCGCTCACAGGCTAATGGGTCAATGGCATCCCCAATCCACTGATTTTAAGGAATTGATTCTATCCAAAAACCTATCAGACGACCTATCTAGACCTTACCCTTTTTATCTTGCTCATTCATTGGAAAAGCCTTTAGAAGAACTTGGAGATCTAGGGGATTGGCAAATAGAATGGAAATGGGATGGTATCCGGGGACAGATAATTCATAGAAAATCCGAAATTTTTATCTGGTCTAGAGGTGAAGAATTGGTAACAGAAAAATTCCCCGAACTTACAGAAATGGCTTCTCACCTTCCTGCCAATTGTGTGATTGATGGTGAAATCATTGCTTACAGAGATGGGAGTCCCTTGCCTTTTGGACTCTTGCAGACAAGAATTGGCCGAAAAAACCTAAGTAAAAAGATATTGAAAGATGCACCTGTTAGCTTTATTTGCTACGACATTATGGAATTTGAAGGTGAAGACATTAGGAAAAAGTCTATTGAAGAAAGACGAAGGATTTTAGAAAAAGTAGTCAAAGAGGCTTCACATCCTCATTTAAATATTTCAGAAATCGTTCTTAATGAAAGTTGGGGAGCATTGAAAGAGTTGCACAAGGAATCCAGAAAAATGATGGCTGAAGGTTTTATGCTCAAACACAAAAACTCAGCCTACGAAGTTGGAAGGAAGCGAGGAAATTGGTGGAAATGGAAAATTGACCCTCTGACGATAGATGGTGTGATGATTTATGCACAAAAGGGTCATGGCAGACGTGCTGATTTATATACAGATTATACATTGGGTGTTTGGGATGGAGAAAACCTGGTACCATTCGCCAAGGCATATTCAGGTCTTACAGATGCTGAAATGAAAGAAGTAGACAAATATGTCAAACAAAATACGTTGGAACGATTTGGCCCTGTAAGAACGGTAAAGCCAGGTTTAGTTTTTGAAATAGCGTTTGAAGGCATTCGAAAAAGCAGCAGGCATAAATCAGGAATTGCCTTAAGATTTCCTAGGATTCAGCGCTGGAGAAAAGACAAGCCCATAGAAGAAGCGAATACATTGATGGAGCTCAAAGCACTTTTACATGCTAAGGAAGAATAAGGAATTAAAACCTGCTATTGATTATTTCAAGTCCAAGTCTTGGAAACCATTTCAATTTCAAATTCAGACTTGGAAAGATTTTTTGGATGGAAAATCCGGTATTCTTAATGCTCCTACCGGCAGTGGTAAAACATTTGCACTGTGGTTCCCGGTTATTTTGAATTATATTCAAAACAACCCTGACACCTGGCAGAAGCCACAGAAAAATGGGCTTAAAATAATTTGGGTAACACCTTTGCGGGCTTTAGCCATAGATATCCAAAAAGCAATGCAGGAAGTATGTGATACTTTAGGACTTCCTTGGAAAGTAGCTGTCCGAAATGGGGATTCCAGTACAAAGGAAAGAACTGCACAAAAAAAAAATCCACCAGAATGCTTAGTGACAACCCCTGAAACCCTTCATGTGCTTCTGGCTCAGAAAGAAAATTCAATACTTTTCAAAAACCTGGATAGTATTATCATTGACGAATGGCATGAACTCATGGGCAACAAGCGAGGGGTACAGGTGCAATTGGCCATGGCTTATATCCGCTCCTTGCGACAAAGTAAAATCAAAATTTGGGGTATCTCCGCTACAATTGGGAATATTGAGGAGGCATTCAAGGTACTTTTAGGTAACGAAATCCCACTTCATATTGTCAAAGCTGAAGTAAACAAACAAATCAATATCAACACCGTCTTTCCAGACGAACTTGAAAAATATCCTTGGGCCGGTCACTTGGGCATCAAGTTAATTGATAAGGTTTTGCCTATTATTGACAAGCATCAATCAGTTCTCCTTTTTACAAACACCAGAGCTCAAACTGAAATTTGGTACCAGAAACTTATGGAACTTCGGCCTGATCTTGCGGGTCTGGCAGCCATACATCATGGTTCTTTAGATCAAAAAGTAAGGGCTTGGGTTGAGGAAGCGCTGCATTTTGGAAAGTTAAAAGTTGTGGTGTGTACTTCTTCACTTGATTTGGGAGTTGACTTCAGGCCAGTTGATGCTGTAATTCAAATCGGAAGTCCCAAAGGAGTAGCGAGATTCATCCAAAGAGCGGGAAGATCAGGGCACCAACCAGGCCTACCCAGTGAAATCTACTTTGTACCAACCCACTCTCTTGAACTCTTGGAGGCTGCAGCCCTTCGAAAAGCTACCTTAGAGCAGGATATGGAATCGATACATTGTCCAACTCTTACTTATGATGTGTTGATACAGTTTATGGTTACCCTTGCTGTTGGAGAAGGTTTTTATCCTGATGAACTTTTTCGGATCATTAAAGAAACCTACTCATTCAAAAACCTAAGTCAAGAAGAGTATGATTGGATGCTATCGTTTATCACAAAAGGAGGCTCATCCCTTAGCGGTTATGAAGAGTTTGCCAAAGTGGAAATAGGTATTGATGGAAAGTACCACGTTACCAACAGAAAAACAGCTATGAGGCATCGTTTGAGTATGGGGACCATTGTCAGTGATCCCATGCTGAAGGTAAAGTTTCAAAATGGAGCATTTTTAGGTATGGTTGAAGAATACTTTTTCTCAAAAATGAAGCCTGGAGACAGGTTTTTCTTCTCGGGTAGGAACTTGGAGTTTGTCAAAATCAAAGAACTGAGTGCTATCGTTAAGCTATCCAATAAAAAAAGCAGTAATACACCCTCTTACATGGGAGGAAGAATTTCATTGACCTCAAAATTATCTGGAAAAATCAGGGAAATTTTAGAGGAAAGTCTACATCAAAATTACTATTCTGAAGAAGTAAGGTACCTAATACCACTTCTGGATTTACAACGGAGTTTATCGCTTATACCAGCCAATGATACGTTTTTGATCGAAAAAAACATATCAAAAGAAGGATACCATATCTTCTTTTTTCCCTTTGAAGGTAGAATGGTTCATGAAATTTTAGGCGCACTGATTGCCTACAGATTGTCGGTAAGTTATCCTATTACACTCAGTATCGCCATGAATGATTATGGCTTTGAATTGCATTCAGACCAGCCTATTCCCATTGAAGATGCTTTGGAGGAAGATCTTTTTACAGAAAAAAACCTTGAAGAAGATATCCTAGCCTGTATCAATGAAAGTGAAATGGCTAAAAGAAAATTCAGAGATGTTGCCACCATATCAGGTTTGATATTCCAAGGCTACCCAGGTAAACCGATCAAACTCAAACATCTTCAATCCAATTCGGGAATTCTTTACGGGGTATTTGAGGACTATGATCCTGACAACCTGTTGCTGCAGCAAGCGCATAAAGAAGTACTGGATATGCAGATGGAAAAAAACAAGATCTTAATGGCTATCAAAAAAATAAACAGGCAGAAAATTGTCCTGAAAAACCCTGGACAATTTACTCCTTTTTCCTTTCCAATCATGGTCGATAGACTTAGGGCTTCACTAAGTTCTGAATCCTTGGAGGATAGAATTGCTAAAATGAGAGCACAATTGATTTCATGATGAAAAAATCATTTTGTAAAGGGACAATAAAAGCATAATTTCAGGCTTAAATAGAAAAACACTCACTTTGAGAGCCATAATCACCCTTTGTTTACAGGCAAAATTCCTTTATACATCTACTTTTGTATTTAGTATTTTTATTAATTCAGTTTTAGCTCAAGACCAGCTGCTGACAGATCATAAATCCAAGGCAGATAGTTTACATAGCCTACTGCAAAAGACAAGTAGTCCATCCGAAAGACTTGAATTGCTTTCAGAGTTAGTTTGGGAAATTCACTACTCCGATACAGCACAAGCTTATTATTTAGAAGCAATTGAATTGGCCAAGTCATTAGGAAATATCAATCTTGCTACTCAGAACATCAATAGGTTAGGTGTTTATTATAGAAATAAAAACCTCCAAGAAGAGGCGCTCATACATTACCAACAGGCTTTGGAATTGAGCCTAGCGGCTGAATTGGATATTCAAATAGGACATTCTCTGAATAACATTGGTCAGATTTACTTTTATAGAGATTTGTTTGAGGAAGCACTGGAAAATTATAGAGAGGCAGAGAGCTATTTTTTGAAAGCAGAAGATAAAGATGGTTTGGGTTATAACTACACTGGTTTGGCCGTGGTTTTGGGAGAGTTGGGAAGATACCTTGAAGCCATACAGGTGATCAATAAAGCTATTGAAATCCGTGAAGAACTCGGAAATGAAAGACAACTTGCTGTATCAAAATTCAACCGTGCTAATCTACTTTTGGATATGGGAGATTATGAAAGTGCGGAAATTGACATTAAGAACCTTTATAATTTTGGACAAAAATATGACCTGGTAAGGGCAATAAATGCCTTGGAGAAGCTAGTAGAACTCAAAATTAAACAAGGAAACATGGACGCTGCGATTGCTTATGCGGATACTGCGATTTCTCTTCATTCAAAGAGACCAAATACTGAATCAATGATTCCTATCCTTCAGCAAATCAGTCAATTGTATTTCCAAAAAGGGGATCAGGAAAAATACATTTACTACAATGACTTGTTACAAAAAGAAAGAAATATCCTGAATGAAGAAAAAACAAAAAACTACCTTGCTGCTATCACTATTAGGAAACAAAAAGATGAAATCGAAGCCCTAAGTAGGGAAAATGCCTTGATTGAAAAAAACAAACGGATTCAAAGGTACTTGGCTATTGCCATGTTGATCATCATGGCAGGACTCATCTACGTTTTATTCACTTATTACCATTTTTTGAAAAAAGAAAGGGAAAAAAACGAGATCCTGAGTCTCCAAAAAAAACAGATTGAAAAACAAGCTGTAGAACTTGATGAAACCAACCGTGTGAAGGACAAGATGTTCTCAATTATTTCCCATGACCTCCGCGGCCCACTCCATTCACTCATGGGAATGGTGCAGCTGGTGAATGAAGAAAATTTGAGTAAAGAGGATTTTCAGGAATACATTCCCAAAGTAGCTAGCAGTCTTGGAGAAAATGAACAACTGCTCGAGAATCTTTTGATTTGGTCCCGTAATCAGATGAAAGGTATGATTGTGAACAAAACCAAAGTAAATTTTTTCTTATTGGTCGAAAAAAACATCAGTTTACTGAATCAAACCAATTTGTATAAAGGCCAACTCATTATCAATAAGATTCCTGAATCATTGATTGTACATTCTGATAAAGATATGCTGGATATTGTCATTAGGAACCTACTGACCAATGCTTTAAAATATACCCATAAGGGTGACGGAATAGTATTTGATGTCAAAGAGGAAACTGATAAATTCATTTTCATTGTAAAAGATGATGGCATAGGAATGAAAGCAGAAATCATGGAAAACCTTTTCAGCAATAAGTTTTTAACGTCTCCAGGTACAAAACAAGAAAAAGGAACAGGATTAGGGTTGATGCTCTCCAAAGAACTGATCGAAATGAATCATGGTGAGATTTGGGCCAAAAGCATTCCAGGAGAAGGTTCTGAATTTTTATTCAGTATTCCTAAGGTTTAATTAGCCCTCCAGAAATAGGGTGTAAAGAGCACTAGAATTGTAAATAGCTCCAGTCTTCCCAGCAACATCAAAAAGGAAAGAAATATCTTCGAAAAAGGATCAAAGAATGCAAAATTATCCTCAGGTCCTACCCTGCCTATTGCAGGGCCTACGTTTCCAAGGCTGGTAGCCACGGCTCCAAAAGAGGTTAAAATGTCATACCCCATCAAAGAAATAACAATGGATCCTACTACAAATATCATCAGGTAAATTAGTAGGAAATTCATGATATGGGTAATAATCTTTCCTGTCACTCTTTCTCCATTGATTTTTAAAGGAACAACCGCTCTCGGGTGTACTATTCTTTTGAATTCCAACCATGAATTTTTGAAGAAAGTAAGGTGTCTTATAAATTTGATTCCTCCTGAAGTAGAACCTGCAGAGGCTCCAAGAAATAAAAACATAAAAAAAACAAGAGTCAAACCTGAATGATAGGCTGTATAATCTGTTGTTACATAACCAGTAGTAGTAATCAAAGAAACGATTTGAAACAAGGTATCTCTAAAAGCACTCTCAATATTCTCTTGAGAATAATATAAAACAGGCCCAAACAACAATACTGTAAAGGTAAGTATTGCAATAGAATAGGCTTTAAACTCGTCCGATTTCAAAACTTTTTTCAGTCTACCAGTCAGCCCAAAATAAATGACAGTAAAATTAGTACCCGCCAAAAACATAAAAACAATAGCCGTATACTGAATAAGAGGCGAGAAATAAGCCATACTGTCATTTTTAGTCGAAAATCCACCTGTTGCCATTGTGGTAAGGGCATGGTTGACAGCATCATAAAAATTCATCCCCTCGAAATAATATAGTATGCCTACAGCAACTGTAAGTCCTATATAAACAAACCAAAGTCTTTTAGCTGTTTCCCTTATTCGGGGATGTAGCTTATCAGAAGTAGGGCCAGGTGATTCAGCTACGAAAAGCTCAATACCGCCTATACCCAAAAGGGGAAATATAGCAACAGTAAGTACGATGATACCTAGTCCACCAATCCATTGTGTCATAGATCTCCAGAAGAGTATACCTTTGGGAGTGGCCTCAATGTCTGTAAGGATTGTAGCCCCTGTGGTAGTCAATCCTGATACTGTCTCAAAAATAGCATCAGGGAGGCTATCAACAACCCCACTCAGCAGGTATGGCAGCATACCAAAAATGCTCATGAATAACCAACTTAAGGAAACAATCATGTACCCTTCCCTTTTTCTGATATTCTGATCCTGATTGGAAAAGGAAAAAAACAAAATAGCTCCAGCGATCAATGACGCTAATGCTGAGTAAATTATAGGTAGTTGGTCTCCACTTTCAAAATAGTATGCAAAAAATACCCCAGGTAGCATTAGCAAAGACAAGAGCATCAATAAGGCTCCCATGATTTTCCCTATTGCCTTAAAATGAATCATATTTAATGGAAAAGTTTATCTAATGCTATTTTAGCTGACGGCAAAGCCAAAACAATGGCTTTGTCTTCCAACTGTAAGGTAAATTCTCCGTCAGGAATAAAGACTTGGTCTTCTCCCCTAATAACACCTGCCACTATCGCAGTATCGGGGAAATGAAGATTTTTTAAAGGATTCTTAATCACCCTGTTATTTTTATTGACTACATATTGGATAATTTCTGCATCAACCCCATAAATTCCCGAAATGGCTTCCACTTTTCCCTTTCTGAAAAACCGGGTAATTTGATTTGCAGCAACCAACTTTTTATTGATCAATGAATCTACTCCGATGCTATGTGAAATATGTATGTATTCCCTCGTATCTACATGGGCAATGGTTTTGTAAACACCATGATTTTTTGCACTCAATGAAGTGATGATATTGGTTTCGGAAGATTCAGTAAGCGAAATAAAAGCTTCCATTTCTTCGAGCCCCTCCTCTATCAAAAGCTCAATATTTTTATAATCTCCATTGATCACGAGAGTTTTAGCTAACCTTTCTGAAAGCCACTTACACCTTTCCTTATCTTTATGGACTAAGGTTACCCTATAATCATGTTCCAAAGTCAATGCAGTAGTGTAAGCCATGTCATCACCTCCTATGATCATGACATTCTTGATGGATACCTTTTTTTGCCCCAAAAGATCCACAATCGAACTCACAGCCTTTTTATTGGATATGAAAAATACATGGTCATTATTTCTGATGATGGTATTTCCTCTAGGAATGATGGTAATCTGATCTCTTACGATAGCTATGATTTTTACATCTTCAAAAATAGGGTTATCACGCATATCAGCAATTTTCTTATTGACCAAGTTGCTGTATTGGTCCAGAGTGATTCCCACTACGTTCAGTTTCCCTCCTTCAAATTCAAAAACATCCGAAAAAACAGAATTTTTAATCATTCTGGAAATTTCCCCGCTGCAAAGCATAGTTGGGGAGATAATATTATCTATTCCAATGTTCTTAAAATATTGATCATGCTCTGGATTTAGGTAATCGTGGTTCCTGACCCTGGCTATTACTCGCTTTGCTCCCAATTGCTTAGCCAGAATAGCAGCAAGTATATTGGTTTTTTCTGATGTGGTCACTGCCATAAACATATTGGCATTTGCCACATTGGCATTTTTAAGGATTTCAATAGATGTAGCATCTCCTAACACAGTCAAAACGTCCAAATGAGCAGAGGCATAATCTAAGGCATCTTTATCCAAATCGACTAAGGTAATATCCTTGTTTTCAAAACTGAGACGCTCTGATAAGTGGTAGCCCATATCGCCTGCACCGGCTATGACTATATTCATAAAAGATAATTTGTTTGTATATGTACAGTCCTTATAATAAACCTATACATCAATTGGTCGAAAGGTAAATGCTTTTCAATATTTACCCAAAAAATCACATTATAATTTACTTACAATATGTCTCTAGGTATTTGTCAGTAACTTTACTTCCTAAATCTAAAGCTGTATTCCAATCCTTACAAGCAGCTTCACCTTTTTCAGTTTTATAATAAGCATAACCTCTATTGGTAAGGATATCATAATTGTCAGGACTTAGCGTCAAGGCATAATCATAATCAGGTATGGCTTTCTTGTACTGCTCCGTTTTCAAATAGCAATTGCCTCTATTGAAATGGTAAGCCCACACCAGTGGAAAATCTTCACCGTTTACCTTACTATAATTGATGGCATCTGTGTAGGCTTCTATTGCTTCTTCGAACCGTTCTTCCTTCTGTAATAAATTTCCGAGATAATAAGCCATCTCATCATCTTCTTCAAAAATTTCAAGCCCTACTTTTAAAACCTCGACCACCTTTTCAATTTTTTCTTGAACGTGTCTTCCTGCTCTGTAATAATTCAGATAAGCTGGATGAAAAGAGGGATCATCCTCTAAAACAGACTCAAGTATTTTGGCAGCTGATGCATGTTTTTCATCTTCAATCATATCCAAGGCTGTATTGTTGATCACAATTGAATTCTCCCTTACTTCTGGGTATACGTCATATATTTTCTGTCCATTGGCATAAAAAACAGAAACCATAAAAAGAAAAAAATACAATAAAAACACCTTTTTACACTTCATATTCATTAACATTTTTAGTTTTCCTGCAAACATGCTCCTCAAAAAACACTTGTTTTAATGACTAACAAATATGGTTTAAAAATAATTTACATCCTTTGCTGGAGCCTTCATTAATCTAGTTTATATTTGCAATATTGTTGCATAAATAAAAAGGTATTAAGACTAAACAAGTATGAATTTAAATAAACTACCAGTCACAGTTCTAAGTGGTTTTTTAGGTGCTGGAAAAACAACATTACTCAATCATATACTACACAACAAAGAGGGCTTGAAAGTAGCCGTTATTGTCAATGACATGAGTGAGGTAAATGTGGATGCCAAATTGGTGGAAAATGAAAATACCCTTTCAAGAACTGAAGAAAAGTTGGTTGAAATGAGTAATGGCTGTATTTGCTGCACCCTTAGAGAGGATTTGATGGTAGAAGTAGAGAAATTAGCCAAAGAAGGCCGATTTGATTATTTATTGATCGAAAGTACCGGAATTAGTGAACCTGTTCCTGTTGCCCAGACCTTTAGCTTTGTTGATGAGGAAAATGGGATTGACCTTTCAAAGTTCAGTTACGTTGACACGATGGTAACTGTGGTGGACTGTTTCAATTTTTTCAAGGATTTTAATACAGATGAACTCTTGATGGACAGAAAGCTGACGGACATGGAAAATGATTACCGAACCATAGTCAATTTGCTAACAGATCAGATTGAATTTGCCAATGTCATCATCCTGAACAAGACAGATCTTGTAGATCCTGACACTGTTGGTTTGCTTAAGGCTTCTATCAAAAAATTAAATCCAGATGCCAAAATATTAATGTCACAATTTGGCAAGGTAGCGCCTGCTCAAATCCTCAACACAGGACTCTTTGACTTTGAGGAAGCACAATCTTCTGCGGGTTGGCAAAAAGAGTTACAATCTGATGGGCACACACCAGAAACAGAAGAATATGGAATCGGTTCCTTTGTTTTCAGAAATCAAAAGCCATTCCATCCACAAAGAATGTTTGACTTTCTCAGTAACGACTATCCTGCAGGAGTGATCAGGGCCAAAGGTTTATTTTGGTTGGCCTCAAGGCCAGACGAAGCATTGAATTTTTCACAGGCAGGTGGTTCATTCAGAATGGAAAAAGCGGGTGTATGGTGGTGTAGCATGCCGTATTCCCAGAGGATTAGATTTGAATCATACGTTTATAACCAAGAGTATATTGAATCCAAATGGAGTAAAAAATGGGGAGACCGGATGAATGAGCTGGTATTTATTGGACAGGATTTAGACAAGGAAGAAATACTTGAAACACTTGAATCATGTCTTTTAAATGAAAATGAAATCATACAGTTTGAACAAAAAGAAGAATTCTATGATCCTTTTCCAGCACAAATTTGATTTTTTGGGTAATGTTAGTGTGGGGGAATTCTAAATTCCCCCATTTTTTTATTTTTAGGGATCTAATAATTTGTTCCCATCTTCCTCCGGTAGTTCTTCTACTTCCTTCAATTTTCTTTGAATAACTCTGGTTCTTGTTCCCACTAAATTGTCAAGGTCAGTGGAAGCCTCATTGATTTTTTTCTGGGCTTTACTGATCAAGTCTCCAAATTTCGAAAACTCTGTCTTTACTGCACCCAGTACTTTCCAAACTTCTGAGCTCCTCTGTTGAATGGCCAAAGTCCTAAAACCCATTTGTAGACTATTTAGCATGGCTGCCAAGGTTGTTGGACCCGTAATTACTATTTTGAAGTCTTTTTGTAGGATTTGAGCCAAGTGCCCATCTCGGACCACTTCAGCATAAAGACTTTCCATCGGCAAAAAAAGCAAAGCAAAATCAGTTGTATATGGAGGATGCAGGTATTTTTGCGAAATGTCCTGGGCAGCTTTTTTTATGGCCTTGTAAAGGTCATTTCTAGCTGCCTCTATCATTGCCTTATCACCCACATCATAGGCATCTAATAGCCGGTAATAAGTCTCCTGTGGAAATTTTGCATCAATCGGTAAGTAAACAGGTCCATCATCAGAGGTTCCAGGCATTTTCACGGCATACTCCACCCTTTCAAGCATACCTTTTTTCAAACTAACATTGTAAGCATATTGATCAGGAGAAAGTATGTTCTCCAAAATACCCTGTAATTGGTATTCCCCAAGCACACCCCTACTTTTGACATTACTCAAGACCCGCTTAAGGTCCCCTACCCCTGTTGCCAAAGTCTGCATTTCACCAAGTCCCTTCTGAACTGCCAATAGCTGTTTGCTAACCAATTCAAATGACTGCCCCAGTCTTGCCTCTAAAGTTTTCTGTAGCTTTTCATCAACCGTCTCACGCATTTTTTCCAACCTCTCCTCAGTCGATTGAAGCATTTGTTCCTGCTTTTGAACCAGCTCCTGAAATTTCTCTTTCTGGAGAGAATTGAAAGCATTGACATTGTCTCTAAACACCAATCCAAAATCTTTTAATGCTTCCTGCTGCTCTTTGGAATTGCTTCGAAGGTTATCAAATACCAACTGGAATTGATTTACCAAACCTTGTTGCAACTCAGATCTATTGGCTTGCATTTGTTGGCTTAGCTCCTGTTTGATTTCTGCGAGTTGTCTTTCGAGCCCACTCATATGAGATCCCTTGCGTTGGAATACATAAATCAAGTAAAAAATCAAAACTGTCTGAAGTAAAAGAAATACAGGAATAATCACTTCAATGGGCATGGCTTAAGAATTTAGGACTGGAAAAATAATCCAAATCCAACTGAATGCCCAGAAATGCAAGATATTCTCTGACAGTCTCTGTCGGTCTTTCTTCCATTGGGACATGCCCGGTTTTTTCAAATATTTTTACTTTGGCATCAGGTATTGCTTCTTTAAATTTCACTGCATTAGCCACAGGAATCCATTCGTCTTCCTCACCCCACATAATTAAAACAGGCATTTTAAGTTTATCAAAATCAACTTCATAAGGCTTGTAAGTGGTCAACCTATCAAGCGTAGCCCTCCTGTTCCCCTCTCTTCTTATCAACTCATAATACCTGGTCACCAAATCATTATTGACTTTTAAAGGATCATAAAAGACCTCTTGAAGTGTTTTTTCAAAAATCTTCTTTGGAGTAAATTTGAGCAGGAAATTATTGAATAGTGGATTTCTGGCTACTTTGAAAATAGTGGCACCTGAGTCATATGTTTTCTTTCTTTCTTCACTTTCAACTTCTCTCTTTGGTTTTGGTGCTCCTGAAGCGTCTATGAGGTTTACAGACATGATTCTCTCAGGATGGTCAGAAGCCATTTTTAACGCAACAGCTCCCCCCATACTATTGCCTGCTACATGAAATTCTTCTAGGCCTAGCTGATCTGCTATTTCAAAAACCAATAAAGCATAATCTTCAATTCCATAAGCTTTCTTTTCCGATGGACCAGTCAGTCCATGACCGGGCAAATCCATGGAAATAGTATTGAAAAAGATACTCAGTTCGGATTCCCAAGCCTCCCATGTGTGCAGGGAAGAAAAGCTGCCATGTATGAGAAAAATAGGTTCACCCCTTCCTTTGACCCTTACATGGATATTTTCCTGACCAACTTTCAAAAAATAAGAGTTTTCATCCGTGTATTTGGAAAGTAATTTTTCGGGTGATATATCAGACCTGTAGGAAGCGATCGTTATCAAGATAAGTACTCCGATAATAACACCGATTACCTTAACAAATGTGATCAGGGGTTTTCTCATATAAAGACATTATGTTCCTAAAAATAAAGAAAGCTCTTGCAAATTCTTACATTTCTCCAAATTTTAAGAAAAACTTTTGAATTGGTATATTTGTGCCTTTCTGCTTACTTTCGAAAAACGATACCCAAACAGTACCTATACACATGACATTAACCCGTCAAATTAAATTTCTCCCAGTTTGCTTCCCATTGATACTGATACTCATGTTCACTTTGAGTAATTTAAATGGTGTCTTGGCACAGACTCAACCCAATTTGGGTGGGGCATCAAGGCTTTTCAGCTATGCCCTTGAAGAAATGGAAAAGGGTGATTATGAAAAGGCTAATACTTATTTCAGACAAATCATTGAAAACAACCTTCCTATTTCACCTGAAATGCCATATTATTTTGCTGTTACACTATATGAATTGGAGCAGTATGATAACAGTATGAACTTCCTCAACAGGTATCTTCAGATCAATGGGAGAAATGCTGAAAAGTATGAAGAGGCAAAAGTGCTGGAAGAAAATCTCAAAGAGCCATTAGAAGCCATTAAAGCATGTGAATTTTGTAATAGACAGGGCTATCGTGTGGTTGCATGTACTACTTGTGAAGGAGAAAAAGAGTTGGCTCAATCTTGTAGTCTTTGCAAACAAAGAGGTGTAGTAGGTTGTAACAAATGTTTTGGTAATGGACTGCTTACCAAAAGAAATGTTTTCAATCTCATTGAGTACCATGAATGTGATCAGTGTAATGGAGAAGGCAAACACACATGTCCAAGATGTGATGGTGACCTGAATGAATTCTCTACTTGTAGAACTTGTGAAGGTGCCGGTACTTTAAACTCTGAAGAAATCTGCGACCACAAAGAAAAACCAAGGCACATGTCACAGTTGTTTCAAAGGATCCAGGAAAACCATCCCTAAATTGAATTTAAGATAGTCTTCAGAACCTTTTTTGGGCAAGGATTCAAATAAAATCAAAGGAAAACATAACAGATTAAAGTGAAATTTTGCATTTAGTTTTATAAACTTAAAATGAAAAAATTATCCTTTCCCCATCCAATGGTCATTATGCTGGCATTTGTAATGCTTGCAACCCTGCTGACTTACCTCATCCCAGCGGGACAGTTTCAAAGAACCCTTGATGAAAATACAGGAAGAGAAATTGTAATACAAGGCAGTTTCACTACAATCGAAAACAATCCTGTTGGTCTTGGGAAAATGGCCTTGAGTATTCCAGAAGGTATAATTGCCGGCGTAGAGGTGGTCGTTTTGATTTTGATCATTGGTGGAGCATTCTATGTGGTAGAAAAAACAGGTGCATTTCAAGCAGGATTAGAATCATTGATTTTCAAATTTTCAAACGCAAAGGCGTTTTTGTTAGGTATGGTGGGAGTTCTTTTTGCCACAGCAGGTGCTCTGAATGGTTTACAGGAAGAGATCATTGCCATGGTTCCACTCTTGATGATTTTAAGTGAAAAAATCGGCTACAGTAAAAAAAGTATCGTAGGCCTTTGTTTAGGTTCGGCCATTATAGGTGGGGCATTTGGACCTACCAATCCATTTTCTGTGATACTCGCTCAAAAAGTGGCTGAGATCCCGGTTTTTTCAGGTGGGCTTTACAGGATGTTCTTTCTGATTTTGGCATTGTCCTTTTGGGTTTTTTATATGATCAGAAATGGGAATGAAAAATTCAAACAATTTGAGTCGTGGAACCAGGCAAACAAGCCCGAAAAGCTTTCTTCAGCGCATTCGATTATTCTGTGTTTGGTTGCAATAACCTTTGGTGTCATGATTTACGGTTTAAGTAATTGGGACTGGGATTATAACGAAATGTCAGCTATTTTTTTTGTCATGGGCATTACTGCCGGAATCATTGGAAAGTTGGGAATCAATGGAACAAGTAAGGCCTATTCAGAAGGTTTTGGTGAGTTGATTTTTGCAGGAGTAATCGTTGGGCTTGCCAGAAGTATTTATTTGATATTAGAAGAGGGGCAGATCATAGATACTATAATCTATGGCTTGTTTACACCTTTGGAAGAATTGCCTTTAGCCTTATCTGCTTTTGGAATGATGGTTTCCCAAGCGCTACTTCATATCCCTGTTCCAAGCACATCAGGTCAGGCGGTACTTACCATGCCTTTGCTTACGCCCATTGCAGACTTGATCGGAATGTCAAGACAAGTGGTTGTCCTCGCTTATCAATATGGTGCAGGAATAATGGACCTGGTGACACCTAGTAATGGAGGGCTGATGGCAATCCTTGCAGCAGCTGGAGTTTCTTATAAAGATTGGATAGTATTTGCTTGGAAACCCCTACTGGTGATTTTTGCAATAGCAGCACTTTCAGTTGTATCGGGAATATTTTTCTTTTAATACCTCAGGGTATCTGCACATCAGTCAGTAACTTCTGCACAGATATATACTGTCATTATTGGCCTTTTGTATCTGATTTACTTACATTTAAGTACATGTAACTAAATTTTCACTAACCATAAATTTTTAAAGCCATGAAGAAAGTTGCAATATTATGCATAGACGGTGGTGGAATCCGGGGGATCATACCAGGCACTATCTTACAGTTGATTGAAGAAAAAATACAAGAAAAGACAAGTAATCCACAGGCAAGACTGGTGGACTTCATTGATTTTGTAGCAGGTACCAGCACAGGTGGGATATTGGGTTGTGGGATGTTGACACCCGATCCTCTTGCACCCGAAAGACCTAAGTTTTCCATGGAAGAGGTCGTCAACCTTTACCATGAAAACGGGGGGGCTATTTTCCGTAAACCTTTAGGTCACAGATTGAGGACTTTATTCGGGGTTAGAGAAGAAAAATACCCTAATGAAAACCTTAAAAAAGCGCTAAAAGAATATTTCGGCGACACTTATTTGAGTGAAATGCTTAGGCCATGTTTATTTACTGCTTATGATATTGAAAGTCGTAAAGCTACTTTTTTCAAGTGGGGAAAAGCATGTGACGATATATCACATGATTTCTACATCCGTGATGTAGCCCAAGCTACCGCTGCTGCCCCTACCTATTTTGAAGCAGCACTTATCAAATCACGTTTTGGAGCATCTTACCCCCTTATTGATGGAGGTGTATTTGCCAATAATCCAGCTATGTGCGCTTATGCAGAAGTAAGGAAATGTGATTTTGATAACATCGAAAAACCAACATCCAAGGACATGTTTATGATTTCTTTGGGAACAGGCTGCGTCAAAGAGCCCTTCCCATATGACCGAGCAAAAAATTTTGGTCTTGTCCAATGGATAAAACCATTGATTGATATTATGATGTCAGGTAATTCCGAGACCGTTTCACACCAATTGGAATGGCTTTTTGATGCAGGAAAAAACCAAGATGGATTTATGAGGTTAGAGCCGGATTTACACGAGGCCAGTCCGAATATGGACGATGCCAGCAAGAAAAATATGGATGCCCTTAGAGATGCAGCTATCAAATTTGTGAAGGATAATCCGGAAAAAATCAATATTGTTGTTGATAAACTAATAGCAAACAAAGTAGAAACCTGAAATCCAGCTACTGGAAACACCTCAAAGGCAGGATAAATATCACCCCATTCGAGATTCTACAGTCCCGTTTTTTGGGCGAGAAAGGTTTTGACTACAGAAAAAAAATTACAATCACATGAAAATAAACGATCACGAACCTCTTAAAACCTATTTACCAAATGAAGGCCGCTACAACGAAATGCCATTCCGTCGATGTGGCAAAAGTGGGATTTTACTTCCTGAGATTTCATTAGGACTTTGGCATAACTTTGGTCACGATGCGGATTTCAAAAATGCAAGAACTATACTAAGGACAGCATTTGATTTAGGAATAACACATTTTGATTTAGCCAATAACTATGGACCTCCTTATGGTTCTGCCGAAGAAAATTTTGGTAGAATTATGCAAAAAGATTTCAGTAGCTTAAGAGATGAACTCATCATTTCTACCAAGGCTGGATGGGATATGTGGCCAGGACCTTATGGAAACCATGGTTCAAAGAAGTATCTGATCGCCTCTCTTGACCAGAGTCTCAAAAGGATGGGTCTAGATTACGTGGATATTTTTTATCATCATAGACCTGACCCTGATACGCCTTTGGAAGAGACAATGGCTGCTTTAGATCAAATCGTCAGACAAGGCAAAGCTTTGTATGTAGGAATTTCCCAATATGATGCAAGAGACACTGCAAAAGCTGTTCGTATCCTCGAAAACCTTGGGACTCCCCTATTGATTCACCAGCCCAGATATAGCATGATGGATAGATGGGTTGAAGATGGACTTTTGGATGTCTTGGAACAAGAAGGTGTTGGGGCTATTGCATTTTCACCTCTAGAACAGGGTATTCTGACAGACAAATACCTAAAAGGAATCCCCAAAGACAGTCGGGTAGCCAAAGACGGAAGGTACTTAAAAGAAGATCAAGTCACTGCTGAAGTCATTTCCAAAGTCAAAGCTTTGAATGAAATCGCTCAAAATAGAGCTCAAAGTATGGCCCAGATGGCTATTGCATGGCTGCTTAAAGACGAGCGCATCACCACTGTCCTTGTAGGCGTCAGCAAAGCCTCACAACTCGCAGACAATGTAAAAGCAACAGGCAATACCAAATTCTCGTCGGAGGAGATTTCAGCAATAGAAAAAATTCTGAAAAGCTGATAATCCAACAGGTAGAATGATTTGAAAAAGGCAGCCTCGGCTGTTTTTTTTTTATTAAGATCAGTACCTGAATATTTATCCAAAATTAGAGATTTCTCAAGGACTGTGAATAACTGTAATTCGCATATTAATCAATTACAATTCATATTTTCCTACTCTTGGCTAAAAACCTATATTTGCAGCTTGAAAAAATCAACGAATTGACATGAACAATTTTATAGAAGAACTGCGCTGGAGAGGAATGCTTCAGGACATGACACCTGAAATAGAGGAACACCTGAATAAAGGTACTGCCTCAGCTTATCTTGGCTTCGATCCTACAGCAGATTCTTTGCATATAGGGCATTTGGTTGGAGTCATGACACTCCTGCACTTCCAAAGAGCTGGACACAAACCCTTTGCATTGGTCGGTGGTGCTACTGGAATGATCGGTGATCCTTCTTTCAAATCTTCTGAAAGAAATTTGTTGGACGCAGCTACATTAGATCACAATGTAGCTTGTTTAAAAAACCAACTTGCCAAGTTTCTGGATTTCACAGAAGGTAGCTCCAATAAAGCTGAGTTAGTCAATAACTACGATTGGATGTCTCAATTCAGCTTCCTAGAGTTCATCAGGGATGTAGGTAAACATATCACGGTCAATTATATGATGGCCAAAGATTCTGTCAAAAGAAGGTTGGAAGATGGAAATGGACTTTCCTTTACAGAGTTTTCTTACCAACTTATACAAGGATATGATTTTTACCACTTGTGGAAAAATGAGGGTGTAAGTATTCAGTTGGGAGGTTCGGATCAATGGGGAAATATAGTTACAGGAACTGAAATGATCCGAAAAATATCCGGAGGTTCTGCATTTGCCCTCACTGTACCTTTGATCACCAAAGCAGATGGTTCTAAGTTTGGGAAAACCGAAGGGGGTTCAGTATGGCTAGACGCTAATAAAACATCTCCTTATGCATTCTATCAATTTTGGCTGAATGTTTCAGATGAAGATGCTGCCAAATACATCCGGATTTTCACCACCATGGATAAAATTTCCATTGAAAACCTAGAAAAGGAACATGCAGAAGCGCCACATATGCGAAGCCTTCAAAAAGAGATTGCCCGGCAAGTAACCATTATGGTTCATGGTGAAAAAGAATATGAAATGGCATTGAAAGCATCCTCCATTCTTTTTGGAAAATCTTCTACAGAGGAACTTGCAGCGCTGGATGAGCGTACCTTTCTTCAGGTCTTTGAAGGGGTGCCTCAGGCTAAACTTACCAGACAAGACTATGAGTCCACTCAAAACGTAGTAGACCTCTTGTCTGAACAAGCTTCAGGGATCATTTTCAATTCCAAAGGAGAAGCGAGAAAAATGATCCAAGGAGGAGGAGTTTCTATAAATAAGGAAAAATTGACAGATCCAAATGCCTCGGCATCATTTGCTTTGCTCCAAGGCAAATACCTTTTGGTACAAAAAGGAAAGAAAAATTACTATATCATGGAAATACAGTAATAAAACCCCTCTTCGGAGGGCTTTTTTTTCTTTAAAAAACGCTACTAAATCAAAAATTAAGGTATCATTTTTTTATATTTGATTCAAAAAATGACTTTTATGATGAAAAACGGATATGAACTTATTATCTTGATTTTTTTGATTGTCAGTTGTCAATCCAAATCAGATTTAGACCCAATTGATGAAACTAGAATTGAGTCTGAAATAGATAAAATCACTGATGTGCTTCATCAGACATTTTTTGAGTTTGAAGTTGAGGGTGGAGACCAAAACAGGGCTTATGAGGACAAAAATGAAGGTCTTCATGGTATTTATGGTGTTTCCCGAACAGATGCCAATAGCTTAGAAGGAAATAAAGGCAATCTTTTCAATTGTTTTCAGTCAATTGGACTGAGTCTTCCTCAACTCAATCAAATTAGAGGAGCGACAAATAATTTCAGCGCGTGTAGGAATAGAGTGACCAGAAACTATCGAGGAGATTTTTCCAGTCTTCTTCAGAATATGGAAGCCCAGAGAAAGCAATTGATCGCCAACCACCAGGGTAATACTTCCAGTTTGCTGACGCAGCTAAATGAGTTAAGGAATAGGTTTCGTGCTGAACTTTTAGAACTCAAAGAATCTTATGGTGACGAATTAAGGACTTGTTTGAGGACTTATATCGAAAATATCCGAAACAGACTTGATGATGGACAGTGGGATGCTTTTGTGGATTGCGTATTGGATTAACACCAAAAAAAATTCTCTTCTGTCTTTCAATACTTTACTGATAATTTAAAATTTCTCCCCTTATTATTGAACGGGGTTTAATATCTTTGACTATTGTTCATATCCAATATTCATCATGCCTATTTCTGCAAGAGAAAAGAAGAGTAAACTTATTTTAGACGTAGCCATCAAGCTTTTCACCACCAAAGGTTTTGCTTCTACCAAAATGGAAGATGTCGCCAAAGAGGCAGGTATTTCAAAGGGGCTTACCTATTTTTATTTTAAAAATAAGGAAGACCTTTATATGGCCGTCACCAAAAAAGCTTTTGATGAATTCAAATCGATTTTTAGAGAAATCTATAAGGTTAAAGGGAAATCAGGTTTGCAGATGATCACAGACTTAGCACATGCTTACATAGATTTTACTCAGGCAAATAAAATATATTATGCTGCTATTTTAAATTTTATGGGTATTGTACAGCAGTATAATAATGAAGAATTAAGGCGTCAAATTGATCCATTGATATTGGAAAGTGAGCACTTTCAAAAACTATTGGAAATTCAGCATGACTGCGGAAAAATCGGAATTCAGATGGTTACAATGGGATTGAGGGATGGAAGCATCAGGCCCGAATTACAAGCAGAAGTCACTTTTTATACGATTTGGAGCATGTTGATAGGATATGAAAGATTAATGGGTCCTGTTGGCTATGAGGGAAAAGAAATTAAAATCCACCTAGAAAACTGGAAACCGGGTTTCGTCAAACTGATGCAGGAAATGTTAAAAGGAACAATCCAGGCTAATAAACCTCAGGTTGTACAGGCATCGTTGTTTTAAAGTATGATGGAAAACATAAAAAGCCCGCAGGTCGGGCTTTTTATGTTTATTTCAAAATTATCTTTCCGTTTCTTCCGGGTTTTTGATATGCTTCTAAAGCTTCCTTGAATTCTTCAAGTGCATAAGTTCCAGCCACATCAACTTTTACATCCTGCTTCATCAAATATCCGAGGACTGTTTTAAAAGCTTTTTGCCTTTCTTCATTATTAAGACTTTCTATCCAGGTGGTTAGCCAAAATCCTTCAATTTTAAGGTTTTTGAATATCATCAAACCTGAATTCACTGGCATATTATCCAAACTCAATGCGCCGAAGGCCATAAGCTTTCCGTTATTTTTTAAACTGGCCAAGGCTTTGGCACCTAAAACACCTCCCACAGCATCGAATACCACGGAAACTCCATCACCAGTTTTTTCCATGATAACTTTTTGTAGTTTTTCTTTTTCAGTATTGATTACCAGGTCTGCACCTAGCTTTTCTAAAGAACCTTTTTGTTCGTCACGTCGAACCGTACAAGCCACTTTTATACCTTTACTTTTAGCCATTTGGATAACTAATTTCCCATATGCTGATGCTCCTGCAGTTATAAGGACCCAATCTCCTTCCTTAAGACCAGAGGATTCCAACATACCAAAAGCCGTCATAGGGTTTATAAATGCTTGGCAAGCAACTTCATCAGGCATTTGATCGGGTACTGGAATTACAGTTTGGGCAGGTGCACAGACATATTCCTTCCAAGTACCAATAGCTGTAAAAATCACCTTACTACCCTTGGCTACTGTACCCTTTTCATCGCTTTGATCAACTATTCCAACGGCCTCAAACCCTGCACTCGAAGGAAGTTTTGGTGTAATGCCATACATACCTCTAATAAACATTACATCAGATGGGTTGATATTTCTCGCAGTCACTCTTATGAGCACCTCACTGGGTTTTGGTTTTGGTATTTCCGCTTCTTCCAGTACCAGTACATCTTCCGGCAGCCCGGTTTCTTTAAAAATCACTTGTTTCATTTTCTATATTTTTGGGTTTCTAATGAGTTGAAGTTAAACAAAAATACTCGGTATGCATAATATTTTTCTATGCATAATGGGAAATCAAAGGCAGAATTCTTTATCTTGAAAGCTGACTTTAACCAACAACATAATATGGATTTATCAGGATTATTTTCATTGATGGGCAAAGTAGCCCTCATTACAGGAGCTAGTAAAGGAATTGGCTTCAGTATCGCTGAGATATTTGCAGCAGCGGGTGCCAAAGTGGTTATCTCTAGCAGAAAGCAGGATTCCTTGGATGAAATGGCTGCAAAATTGAAACAAAAAGGATATGAGGTCACAGGAATAGCCTGTAATGTTGGCAAAGGAGAGGACCTTGAAAACCTTGTCAAAAAAACTATTGAAACCTACGGTCAAATTGATGTCCTGGTCAACAATGCTGCTTCCAATCCTGTCTTCGGACCGGTGCATGAAACCAGTCTGGAAGCATATGATAAAATCATGGATGTCAACCTTAAAGCACCATTTCATCTGATGAAATTATGTTTTCCTTACCTCAGGTCTTCTTCCAATGCTTCTGTTATCAATATTTCTTCCATTGGTGGTATTTCCCCTGAGCAAGGTCTTGGTATCTATTCAGTAAGTAAAGCAGGGCTGATCTCCATGACAAAGGTTTTTGCTAAAGAATGGGGTGATCACAAAATCCGGGTGAATGTGATATGCCCTGGATTGATCCAAACCAAATTTTCAGAGGCACTTTGGAGCAATGAGAAAATCATGAACCACATGATGAAAGCTTTACCGATTAAGCGTGTCGGTGAACCTGAAGAAATTGGAGCAGCAGCTTTGTTTCTTGCCTCAAAAGCCTCTTCCTATACCACAGGAATAGTTTTGACTGCAGATGGTGGATTTACAATTTAACCCAAAATAACATGGATTTTTCAACTATTCAGATCAGGGACGACTTGGAAAAATTACTTTCCCGGTATGATGAGTTCCTAAAAAAACACATTATACCACTTGAACAGGAGGCAGTTTATGGCTCATTTAGAAATGCACTCCCAAAACTAAATGCTCTTCGTGATTTGGCGAAAAGTGAAGGACTTTTTGCTCCCCACCTTTCAGAAAATGAAGGTGGATTAGGATTAAACCTCACGGATTTTGCAAGGATATCAGAAATCTTGGGAAAAAGTCCCCTTGGACATTATGTATTCAATTGTCAAGCTCCGGATATTGGAAATATGGAATTGATGCACCAATTCGCATCGAAAGAGCTAAAAGAAAAATATTTAGGCCCTCTTCAAAGAGGAGAAATACGGTCCTGCTTTGCAATGACTGAGCCACAGCATGCGGGGAGTAATCCAAAACATCTTTCTACAACTGCAGTCCGGGTTGGTGATGAATATATCATCAATGGTCACAAATGGTTTACTTCATCTGCAGATGGAGCCACTTTTACGATAGTCATGGCGGTAACTGATCCTGAAAACCCTAATCCATACCAAAGAGCCAGCATGATACTTGTTCCACTTGACAATCCCGGCTATCATCTGGTCAGAAATATTCCAATCATGGGAGATGAGGGTGAAGATTATATGTCTCATGG
>NZ_REBN01000054.1 GCF_007692705.1 Mongoliibacter sp. | reverse complement strand
AAAAAATGAAGAAATTATTGACAAAATAGGTCTTTGGTATATTGATAAGGATACTTTATTTATTAATGATTTAGAAGTTATGGCTACTTATAAATATTTCATTGAGACTCATTCTGATTGTGAATTATATTTAAAAAACATTTTTCCTGATGGGGAAATAGCTAAGAACGGGAGGGTGTTTGTCAATGAGAGCTGTAAATAGAGAATTTCAATAATTTTTTAATTTGATTTAAATATTTACGATGAAATTATTTTTGTATTTGATAATATCAGGATTTGTTTTAGCCTTATATGTTGATCTTTTTCTCTTAACTGAAGATGTTCTTTATTTTCATCTGGCTGAGCAGTACTCCAATACGAGGATAGAGAAGATGCTTGAGTTTAGAGGAAGATGGCTTTGGGTGACTTATTTAATATCACCCCTAATTACTTTCTTCAAGATTTTAATCCCCGCTGGGTTGATTTATCTTGGACTCTATCTATCCAATTTAAGGTATTCATTTTCTGAAGTGTTTAAGGCCTGTGTAATTGCAGAGTTTGTATTATTGCTTCCCATTTTTATCAAGATAGTTTGGTTTGAGTTTATAACCCCTAGCTTCACTCTGGAAGAGTTTAAGTCTTTTTATCCTTTATCTCTTTACGGTCTTTTTGATGCTGAATTGTTGGAGAAGTGGTTTCACTACCCATTCAAAGCTCTAAATGCTTTTGAAATAGGATATTGGTTTGCATTGGCAGGTAGCCTTTCTGTTCTATTGAGCTTGGATTTCCGGGAAATGTTCAGGGTAGTTGTATCCTATTGCGGAGCTTATTTCTCGGGTTTGGCTGACCGTATCCCAGATGCCTCCTCCAGCTTTTGCGATTTCCAGATAGGACTTGCCTGCATTGCGCATGGCATAGTCTTGGGCACGACTGCCGCCGAAACAGATATGTGTATGGCAGTCGATCAGCCCTGGCAAGGCCACAAAGTCACCTTTCAATGTGACCATCTCGGCACCTATGGATTGTGCTTCAGGATAGAGATCCCAATAGCTTCCTATCTGATGGATTTTATCATTTTTGATCAGGATACCTGCTTCCTTAATGATATCCAGTTGCTCGTCCTGCAAGGCTCCTTTTGAGGGGAGGCCTGACATGGTGAGGGCTTGGCGTATGGGGCCGATGAGGGTGTGTTTTATGGTTGGCATAGTAGTGTTAGTGTGTTCGTTTATGTGGTTCAAGACTTTGTCTTGGACCTGAATTATACCAGTCTTCAGACTGGATCGCTTTTGCAGTCTGAAGACTGCTGCTAATATAGCCCAAGTCTGAAGACTTGAACTAAAACCTATCAAACTCCTCCGACCAATTCGTCTCAAGCTGCAACCCTTCCTTTTCAGCTACTTCTCTCGCTAATTTAAGCAATTCCCCACTTCGGATGATTTCAATGGCAGTTTCCATATCTTCGTACATGATCTGATCTTCGGTGACATGCTTGATTTTGGTGCGTACATGTTCGTAGAGGGCAGTCATGATCTTGCCGGATTTCAAAGGGGCATGGAAATCCACAGCTTGGGCTGCACAATACAGTTCTACCCCAAGGATTTTTTCCACGTTTTCGATTACCTGTAAGGCTTTTCGGGCTCCGATGGAACCCATGCTTACATGGTCTTCCTGACCCAATGAAGTTGGGATGCTGTCAGCGGAAGAGGGGAAACATAGCCCCTTATTCTCACTGGCCAAAGCAGCAGTGGTGTATTGGGGGATCATAAATCCGGAGTTCAGGCCGGTCTCTTTCAAAAGTAACTTGGGTACTCCAGGTGTATCTCCTTCAAGAGATAGATAAATTCTTCTATCAGATACATTTCCAATCTCAGATGCCGCCAAACAGGCATAGTCCAAAGGCATGGCTATGGGTTGCCCGTGAAAATTGCCTCCACTGATGGTGTGGTTTTCATCAAATACCACAGGGTTATCCGTCACCGAATTGATTTCTATTTCAAGTATTTGCTTGAGGTGTAGCCAGGCATTTCGGGAAGCGCCATGCACCTGTGGCATGCATCTTAAAGAATATGGATCCTGAACCCTGGCGCAGGTGGCATGTGAATGCACGATCTCTGAATCATGAAGCAGGTTGAGAATGGATTGGGCCACATGTTTGTTGCCTGCGTATGGACGGAGTTGGTGGAGTTCAGCGGAAAAAGGTTTGACAGATCCCAATAAACCTTCCAGCATCATGGCACCGGTAATATCAGCATGAGCAAGGATATTGTAGAACTTTTCCAGCACTTTCACCCCAAAGGCGGCGATAAACTGTGTCCCATTGATCAATGCCAATCCTTCTTTTGGTCCGAGGTGAATAGGCTCAAACTGGAAGTCTTGGAATAATTTGGATGTGGGGATGATTTCTCCTTTGTAATGGACTTTTCCTAATCCGATCAGGGGTAAAAACAAATGTGAAAGCGGGGCTAAATCGCCTGATGCACCCACCGACCCCTGCTTGGGCACAACCGGAATGGCATCCTGCTCAATATGCCACAGCATCCTGTCCAAGGTGTCTTCCTGAATGCCTGAGAAACCCTTTGCCAGGGCATGGATTTTCAGGATCAGCATCAGCTTTGAAATTTCTATTGGAATAGGTTCCCCAACCCCTACAGCATGGCTTTTCAGGATGTTTTCCTGAAGCTTTCGGGTTTGGTCTGGGGAAATCATCGTGGTGCAAAGTGGGCCAAAGCCGGTATTGATGCCATAAACAGGTTTGCCGTTGGCGACAATCTTCTCTACAGCAGCGGCACTTGCCCGGACTTTTGCTCGGGTTTCCTCAGTAAGGACTCCCTGTATTTCTCCTCTTGCGATTCCAAGTGCTTTGGAGGCGGTGAGGTGTTCTTGGCCGTATTGGAAGGTTTTTGTCATTACATACGATTCAATTGGGTGGATATTTCTTTGCGCTCGTTGCGAGAACTTTCTTTTTGTTTCACGCAACGGACGCAACGATGATTCGCAGAGGACGCAACGGTAAAATATCTGCTTCTTTTCTTAACCAAAGTTAGCCATCTTCTTTGATAATTATAAATACCAATATTATCAATTATTGATTACCTTTAGTTATTAATATAAATGTCTATTTTTAGTGCGTAAATGGAATAAACAAGCATTTTGGCACTTTAAGGTCACAATCTGTGACCTTAGAAAACAGACTTTTGAGGTACCAAAAAATATCTAAGTTTTGAAGTAGTATCAATGAATATCCAATAGAATAAATATCTCTATTTGAGATCCTTGTTTTGTCAAATCAAATTGCCCTTAAATAATGAACATAGAACTTAGACACCTAGAATACTTTCGAGCCGTCGCCGAGGAACTGAACTTTGGCCGGGCGGCGGAGCGCCTTTTTATCTCCCAACCGGGCCTTAGCCGACAGATCAAGCAGATGGAGGAGATCCTGGAGGTACAGCTTTTTGAACGTACCAAAAGAAGGGTGGAACTGACAGCAGCAGGCCATTACCTGAAATCGGAAGTGGATTATATCTTCAACCACCTTGAACTCACCAAAACCCAGCTCAAGGAAATCGCTTCTGGTAAAATAGGGGAGTTGAGAGTCGGTTTCCTGGGTTCGGCGGCACATACCGTATTGCCCGAACTTTTGGTGAAAGTATCCCAAAACTTTCCCGGAATCCAAACTAACTTGGAAGAGCTCAGCAATGCCATGCAGGTGGAAATGCTGGAAAAGGACAAGCTGGATCTGGGTTTTGTACGTTTGGCCCGGGTACCGGAACAGCTACAAATGAAAGTGGTTTATCAGGATACTTTCTCAGTGGTGCTGCCTTTGGAGCATCCTTTGAGAAATGGGAAATTCAAACATGTGGGACAATTGAAGGAAGAAAACTTTATCCTTTTTTCCCATGACTATTCTTCCATCTATTTTGACAAGATCATGTCCATTTGCGAGGATCAGGGTTTCTCTCCCAAGATTACCCATAAATCCGTGCATGCCCTGACCATTTTCAAATTGGTGGAGGCGGGCTTGGGGGTGGCGATTGTCCCCACTTCCTTGAAGGAAGGGTATGAATTGAAAGTGAAGTTTATTGAGCTGAATAAAATCCGGCAGAGGACCGAGCTTTTTGTGGTGTGGAAGAGGGGGAATAGGAATGCGGCATTATTTAAAGTTCTGGAGTTAATCTAAGATGATATTCAGGTATTAGCTTCTCGATATTGGTGGATATTGGTTGAGATATTGTAGAAATATGCTTCGTGAAATAAGATGGAAATCGGAGCGAAACGGAGATCCCGAGAACTTAGTGATTCGGGATATGGTTGGAATATTTATTGATATTGGGCAGTGTTTTTATTTTCAAAGCAACCTGCCATCCAAAAAAAATCTTTCAGGTCAATAAGCTTTACCAGGATTTTGAATCGATCATTTTAAAATAGTCTCGTTTCTAATTTCTCGCTTCTAAACCAAATGTCGTGCAAATGTCGGGTGAAAACCTCCCGTTTTTCGGGTTATATTTGTGAGAATCCAACCAACTTGCCATGGTCAAACAAAATATTCACAACATGCAACAACCGCAATTAGGCCAGAAAATCCAGGAGTGGAGGAAGGCCAAAGGAATGACCCAAGAAGAATTGGTGGAGCTATGCAATATCAATGTACGCACCATCCAAAGGATAGAAGCCGGAGAGGTGACACCAAGATCTTTCACCGTAAA
>NZ_REBN01000077.1 GCF_007692705.1 Mongoliibacter sp. | reverse complement strand
ACAGCCTAAAATCACAATTGATAGAAACCGTTCAGTTTCTCCTTCATTCAAAATAAAATCCCCTTTGTTGTATTTTCTTATTTTAAAACCTTGTTTAAAAACTTCCCACTGTTCCTTTGTTAATGGCAAATAGTCATATAGCAGCTTCCTGGCTTCATTAAGATGATGCCTGTATTCTTCATCTGTAAGTACTCTCTCCATAAAGGTCTGAAGTTCAGTAAGGTTTCAAGTTAAGCATTAACTTAACATAGGTCAATTTTCAGATTAGTTTGTGCCAATACCTTTGTCAAACAAACTAAACAAGATGAAAAATGAAAATTCAATTTACGTTCGGAAACCTAAAAGGGCTTTATCTGATTGCATATCTTTTGCTCTTTGGTGGGCTTTTGAGGCTATTTGCAGGTCTCTATGACTTCTTGAAAGTCCAATCAAAATTAGACCTTCTTGAAAAATTCGATTTCTTAGTTGAAAATGCCCTTTTATTTGGCCTCAATGGGTTGATCTTATTCCTAATCTTAAAATGGGTCGCTGTAAACTTAAGAGGTAAAGATTTTGAATTAAGCTTAAAATAATAATCAGTAAAATAAATGAAAAATTCAGAATATAACTCCGCAAGACCTTTTCTAAATGTCCTTTCTTACATATTCCTAGGGTGTGGAATAGTTCTTATTTGTTTGGAAATACTGACTTTCTTTAAATCAGAAGATTATTCATTCATGGACGCCAGTGACAAATATTTCATGACAATCCTAATGTTGGTTTGGTATGTAGGATTAAGGTATTGGAATAAAAAAGGTGAAAATACAGGAAAATAGGAATCATTTTTTTTAAAAGCTTTAATGGATAAGTAGAAGACAAAAAAAAGGATACCATTTCCAGTATCCTTCGTAGTAGCGGGAACAGGGCTAATTCGGTTAATTACAAATCAATAATTTTTAGGAAACAACGTAGGTGCAATACTTTATAATTTTTAAGCTGTTTTCAATGCTTTCCTTTAAATCCGTGATGTTGGAATTTGTCTACCTGATTTTCATTCTTGAGGCCAGTAATCATTTTTATAGGTTTGTAGATAATTGATTGAATCGCATTTAAATAATAAGATTGCCATTTTTGAAAAGGGTATATTTAGATGTGATATTTATTTAAGTATACTTTATCTAACTCCAATATCTTTGATATCATCCGCATCATCTCTATATCAGCTTTCGCATAAGCAGATCTAATACAGAGATTTCCATATAATTTCCGGATTCGCTCATGTGGAAAGATTTGAAGATCACATAAATTTCCCGAAAAATCAGAACACAGTTTGGCATCCTTCATCCTTTTACTCCCTTCGAATTCAAAAGGCAATGAAAAGACGAATTTGGCTTCCATACCTTTCTTAATCACATACTTTGACATGGCCTGGAAATGTGTTGTTCCTGTATAGCTACCCAGCGCAGCAAATACAATCAGCTTCCCCTTTAGTTTATTCAAGTGCTTTATGAATGCTTCTGAGAGCATTATTTCTGGAAATGGCTCATTTTTAAGAAATTTCCTGCCTCCTAAAAGCATATATGCAGATTCAGGTGGGCAGTAAGAAATGAATTTATAGGGAATTGCTAGATTCTCCGGTTCTGAGTCATTGATAAATGTTATAGAATCCACTTTAAGATCAGAACCCTGATTTGCTATTATCCTGGTTGCTGCAGATCCCAAAACAATAAGATGGTTTTTTTTCGCCAGAAATTCTTTAAAAAGAAAAGGACTAAACACAATGGCCGGCAATACTTTTAGAAATTCTCTTGTATTCATCTTGCGAAGATCTTTACACCCTCGGCCAAAATATGGCTTACCTGAAATTTATGTTCATTTTTTTGACCAGAATTAAAGTAATATCAACGTCAGGAGCACTACAGAATCATTAAACTTAATTGAAAGAATACATAACTAAATTATACTCCATTCCAATACGCTCAAAATCCAATAGCTTTTTTCATAAGTGTCTGAGTATAATTTTCTTCTTTTTGATTATAAATTTCTGTCAAAGTCATAGGCCCATCAATGTCTCCGTTCATTCCCAACTTCTTTGAAAGCGCCTTGGCTTTTTCTATTTCCATCTCTTTGAATTCATACTTGGCGATCAACCTCCCTTTTCTTGTTAAGGCCATATCCACATTGGAAATGTCGATATTGAATGAACACACCAATTGAATATTGAGAAAATCCGAAAGCAAACCGTCTGATATATTCAATAAAGCTGAAACAGAAGGGCGATTGACGGAATCCCTACTGGCAATAATACTTTCTGCATCTTCAATCACCAAAATAGAATTGGGGTGCGAAATCAACAATTCAATAAAACCCGGGTCCACAATATATGAAGCCAGATTGGGTGGAAAAAATATAATTCTTTTTCTGACACTGCCTATGAGGTACCTTAAATAAGTCGTTTTACCGGTCCCAGGTTTTCCGTGCAACAATAGAATACCCTTGTCATTTTTTCTGCTCAGCCTTTCCTTGATCTGTTGGTGCACTTCTAAAAAGTCATTGTTATAGTTGTCCTCAATATTAAGACGGGGTTTTTGGACAGGCATCTGTTTTAGATAAAAGCCATCTTCATTTTTCATTAGGATGGAAATTTTCGGTTTCCAGGTATTCTTTTTTTTAAACCTCAACAATTGCTTTCTATAACCTTCTACTAATGCTACATCAGCATGTTTATAGTAAATCCAACTTTTGGATTCTGTATGATCCAAATTGATCATAATATCCTGCTCTAAAAAATAAAATCCATTCCCAATGAGTAATTTGCTTTTCCCTCTTTGATTGTATTTAAATAAGTAATGTTCTTGAAATTTATCCGAGAGATTTTTTAAAATCCAATCATTTGCCCTATAGCAATTCATTCCATGATCGGTTATCGCATGGGGGATATATCCAAAATGGGAGAGGTAAACTATAATAGGATTTATCGTATAGTCCTTATATATTTCAGATAGTCTAACCTTATCCGAATTACCTTTCAGATCAATTTTGATAGATTCTTGGTTAACTTTTGTCATTTTTTTGATTTGATTTTGGTTAAAATATTAAGTCAATATTCTTAGGCCTTTTGACGTTTGCTCTCCTCAAAGGTCAAATCAGCCTCAGCCAAATAATGTCTTCTGTAAAAAAATAGCCTCAGACATATCTTGTCTAAGTATAAACTTATCTTTAAAGCATGAGTAAACTAGAATCACTGATCCGACAGACTGAAATCATCAAACTGGCAAAACGAAAACCCTTTGACTGGGAGACTTTGGATGATCTTCTGACAAGGAAAGAGGAAGAGTTGGATCGTAAGCTCCGAATATCCAAAAGAACTTTTCATAGGGATTTGGTTGATATTGCCTCTCTTTTCGGAATACAGATATCCTTCGATTTCAAGACCGCTCTCTATGCGATAGACCCTGAGTCCAGCAGTGAACAGCATGAAAAATTACTGGAGGCTTTTGATATGCTGCAGGTTTTCGGGCCACGAGGAAAGACTCCCCCCTACCTATTGTTTGAAGAACGCAAAGCCATAGGGACAGAATACCTATCCCCTATCATTCATGCTATAAAAGTTCAGAAGAAGATCCAGATACAATACGAAAAATATTGGCTGTGGGAATCGGAACAAAGGATCTTAAAACCTTTGGCCTTAAAGGAATTCAAACAGCGTTGGTATGTTTTGACCTTGGATGAAAAGGACAAGTTCAAAGTATTCGGCTTAGATAGAATTAAAGAATTGCAAGTATTGAATGAAACCTTTACTCCTTCCAAGACCATTGATTTCAGAGCATATTTCCGCGATGTGTTTGGCATCATCAATAGTGAAGAAAGTCCGGTAGAAGAAGTGATCCTAACCTTCACCGAGTTCAAAGGCCGCTATATCAAATCCCTTCCCCTCCACCCTAGCCAAGAAATCCTGCTGGACGATGGTCAGGTTCTCACTATACGACTCCGAGTCAAAATCGCCTATGAACTAATAGCCGAAATACTCTCACATGGTGATGAGGTGAGAGTGGATGCACCGGAAAGACTGAAGGAGTTGGTGAGGGAGAAGGCGGAGAATATCTTGCATTCAATTATCAAATAAGGGAACTTAAGAATGCATTTTTATGGCATCTCTTAATCAAAAACAAATTGATTTACTCAATTTCCCGATTGTGATTTACAATTAAATCCTTTGACATACTTTATTTATATCCGCTTCAAAATTTCCAACCCCTAAATAAAGTACGTTAGCCAATATTCAGGTAATTTACCAGCTAGGAAACAGGTAAATATTAAATTCTTCAGCCTCACTGTAATTGAAACACCTTTATTATTTTTAATTATTTGAACTTCAAATAAAACAAAATAAAGAATAAGGAAAATAATTGGAAATACATCTTCAATCCAACTTCATATTTTTCAGATTTATCATATAGGCTACTATATTAGCATTCTTGTAAAAATAAAGCCACACCTTTTCATTAGAAAAATGAATTCAAAAATTATTATTAATTTTTGCCCTACAGGCATGGTCCCTACCAAAGATACCACACCAAATGTCCCGGTTTCTGCCCAAGAAATCATTGAACAGACTCATGAGGCTTATGAGGTTGGAATCACAATCGCCCATTTACATGCCAGAAATGATGACGGGGTTCCCACATACCGTAAGAGTGTTTACCAAGAGATTTTTGAGGGAGTGCGTAAGCATTGTCCGGACTTAATCATCTGTGGAAGCAGTTCAGGCCGCAATTTCCCAGAATTTGAAAAACGATCCGAAGTCATCGAACTTCAACCGGACATGTGTTCACTGACACTTTCTTCTTTGAATTTTGCCAATCAGGCTTCTATGAACGCCCCGGAAATGGTCAAAAAATTAGCGGAAAAAATGCAAAATTATGGCGTTGTTCCCGAGCTGGAATGCTTTGATATGGGCATGATCAATTTTGGCCATTACCTAATCAAAAAAGAACTTGTCAAAGGCCCATTTTATTGGAATATCCTTTTTGGCAATATTGCAGGTTTACAGCCAAAATTCAGCCAAATCGGAATGGCTATCAATGAAATTCCTCAGGAACATTACATCGCTTTGGCCGGATTAGGCAAGCATCAACTATCGGTAAATGCTGCAGCCATTGCCTTGGGATATGGAGTGCGTGTGGGTATAGAAGACAATATCTGGTGGGATCAAGAGAGAAGCAGACATTGTTCAAATCTAGAATTGGTCAAACGAATACATCAGCTTCTTGAAATCCATGGAAAAGAGCTTTATCATCCGAAAGATTTTGGTAACAAAGGTTTTTATAACAGAAAATTATGAAGTCTGCCTCTTTACTAGGGATATCCAAAGATACAAGTGCTATCCTCTTTGATATGTTTCAAGACTTATATGGCATTTCTAAACTGGATTTTTACATCAATCAGGAAAAATATGTTGAGCCCTTTACCCCCACTTTTCAATTTCCCTATGAGGCACATCCTATAAATTCTTATTCTCAGATTTCAGGTCAGGTATTTTTTGGCGCTTCCGGCGCTTCCAATAAAAAAGCTATTTTTAATTACTTTCTTACCAAATTCCAGATTGATAGAGATAGATATCATCAATTGGTTCACCCTACCAGTTATGTGGCTCCTTCATCTGTTTTGGCAAAAGGAGTACTTATAGAACCCAATACAGTTATTGGCTCTCAAACTTCCATAGGCTTTGGGGTTTTTGTAAAAAGAGGTGCCTCTATAGGTCATCACAATACCATAGGCGACTTTACGGATATCAATCCAGGGGCTGTCCTTTCCGGTAAAGTCAATATAGGATCAGGATCTACTATAGGATCTGGAACAGTCGTAAAAGACAATATTTCTATAGGAGAAAATACAATCATTGGCATTGGAAGTGTCGTTACCAAAGACATCCCTTCCAATTGCATTGCTTTTGGAAACCCATGTAAGATTATACGGGAAATATAGCATGGAATATCTTGGACTAGACAAACCTATTTGTAAAATACAGCCTATGGTTTCCGTTCTGGTGCCGACCTTTCAACATGTAAACTATATCTCAACCTGTCTGGAAAGTATTCTATGCCAAAAAACCAATTTTCCTTATGAAATAATCATAGGAGAAGACGAAAGCACGGATGGCACTAGGGAAATATGCATGAAGTTTGCCGAAAAATATCCTGATAAAATTCGTCTGTTTCTAAGAAAGGAAGAAGATAAGATCTATATCAATGGGGTGAAGGTTGGCAGATTCAACCATTTGGAAAATTTCAAATGTGCAAGAGGTAAATATCTTGCCTATTGTGATGGGGATGATTATTGGTTAGACGAAAACAAACTTCAGCTCCAGTTTGATTTGATGCAAAAATATCCAGCAGCGAACCTCTGTGTCACCAATACCTATTTGGAGAAATCCTCTGGGGAAAGTGCAGCAGCTTTGGTAAAAGCTTTTGTTATCAATACACCTAAAAATCTAAGGAACACCGCCTATCTTGGTCATATTTCAACCTGGTTTTTCAAAAACGATGTGACTGATTTTATAAAAAACAAAATTGTCTACAAGGCTCCTGTGATGGATGTGATTTTGTTTGCCTACCTTAAAAATCGAGGTAATGTCATTTCCACACCGGAAACAACCTCATTCTATCGCTACAACAACGGAGGATTATATAGGCTTAAATCCGTCAAAAATGTGCATAAAGACCGATTTATTCTTAATTGGCTAATCTTTATCCACCTTCAAAGGAACCCTGTAATTTTCCTTCGAAATCTTACCTACCTCATTTGGAGATATTACCTGAATTTTATCAAATAAACATGGAACACTCCCGTGATTGAAAAAATGTTTGATGCCGACCTGGAAGAACTCCAAGTAGAAATGAGTGCTAACAAATACATTTCCATCACCCAAGTATGCATAGCCACAGCGACAAAAGATCTTCTATATCTTCACGAACATCGACTATTGATCACAAGAGCTGCTTGTCAGATGAAGTTTGGTTTGAATTTCCTGTATTTTAGATAATAATAATCGAACAGAAATACTTGGATATTCCTTAATTCAAATATTCCTTGACCTCTGATTCAAACTTTGTTTATGTCGCTTAAGGCTTTGGGTAGAGTTAACCCTGTTGGCTCAAGTGAGCTAAAAAATTACAAGCCATTGTAAATCTTGTCAATAGCCAGACTGTAAAGTGCATACACTGTAAAAATGGGGCTTAAAAATTTGTTGGCACAAAAAAAGGATACCGTTTCCAGTATCCTTCGTAGTAGCGGGAACAGGACTCGAACCTGTGACCTTCGGGTTATGAGCCCGACGAGCTACCAACTGCTCCATCCCGCGATATATTTTAAAGGCTTATAGCCACTTTTTCTTAGTTTGCTCAGTCGTTTACTGATATTGTGGTACAAAAGTAAGAGTTTTATTATTTCTAAGCAACATGGAATGCGAATAATCTTATAATTTCCTATCCCTTAATACAAATTCCTCTGATTGATAGAGCTTTGTATTTATTGACAAATTCCAGATTCTCTTACAATCAATGTATTTTGAAAATAAAAGTGATTCAAGTTAATACTCTATTTTTACTTAAAAAGTATCTTAAAAATTTACCCTACCTTTGTCTTAAAATCAATTTATCCATGAACTTTTCTGATCTGGGACTATCTCCCGAAATCCTCCAAGCCATCCAGAAAGCAAATTATGAGCATCCTTACCCGATTCAAATGGAAGCCATTCCTGCAATTCTCCAAAAAAGGGATGTATTGGGACTTGCACAAACAGGTTCCGGGAAAACAGCCTCTTATATTCTACCCATCTTGCAGTGGCTCCAAAAAAAGGAAGTCAATACGAGTCGAAGTGTCTCTGTTTTAGTGATTGTTCCCACGAGGGAGTTGGCAGCCCAAGTAGCCGATGTGATCAAAATCTTCAGCCAACATCTGCCAAGGAGAGTAAAAAGTGCAGCTGTTTTTGGAGGTGTTTCCATCAATCCTCAGATGATGAAGTTAAATGGAACAGACATATTGGTGGCCACCCCAGGACGCTTGTTAGACCTGGTCTCCAAGAATGCCATTTCAATTTCTGAGATCAGTACTTTGGTCTTAGATGAAGCGGATAAAGTGTTGAATCTGGGATTCAAAGAGGAAGTGGATGAGATATTATCACGCTTACCCAAGAAGAGGCAAAATATCCTCTTCTCTGCGACTATGGAAGATTCTGTTGAGCTTTTGGTAAATAAACTGCTTCACAATCCGCTCAAAATAGAAATCAAACCTGAAGAAATCACTCCTGACCTGATTTCACAAACAGCTTATTTGGTATCTCAGGAGAGAAAAGGGCCTCTCTTGAGACATTTGATTGAAGATGGCAATTGGCATCAGGTATTGGTTTTTACATCTTCTATCCGAGCAGCTGAAAACCTGACAGCAAAACTGAATAAAAACGGGATTCAGGCAATGGCTTTTCACGGAGATAAAAGTCAGGGGTCAAGAACCGAATCATTGAAACAATTTAAAGGAGGTACACTGAGAGTGCTCGTTGCTACTGATTTGGCAGCACGTGGCATTGATATACAATCCTTACCATACGTAGTCAATTTCGAATTGCCCAGATCTCCAAAAGATTATATCCACCGTATTGGCCGAACAGGAAGAGCAGGGCAGGAAGGCAATGCCATTTCCTTGATTACCGAAGAAGACAGACATCATTGGAAAGTAATCCAGAAAAAAATGAAAAGATGGGTGGAGCTGGTTGACTCGGAGAATCTTGAGTTATAAATCACAAAATATAACTCAAAGATCAAATAGAAACCTGCAACCTGATGAAACTCACCTCATCTTCCACATTTTCAAACATCCAGATCATGCCGTCTTTGACAAAATGAAAATTGGGGCTTTTGCTTAGTTGTGGTATTTGAATTTCATGCAAAATTTTGAAATCTCTATCCATAATTATCAGAAAAACCTCTGCATTTGGTAATGACTCTTTATCATCAGACTTTTTTTTGTAGGCAAATCTGTAAAAAACTTCGCTTTCCACATCCCATACAGGATGGCTGTAGTTAATTTCCTGCTGTAGTCTATTAAAATCTGTCTCAAATTCTTCTCTGCTATTATACCTATCTGAAAGTTTACCATTCATCTTTTTAGGTATTTTTTGATGATCTATTTCAACAACTTCAAATTCTCCGTTACTATAACGTACCAATGAAGATCTAACATTAGCACTAACCAAAACCTGGGACTTCCAAGTGTCCACATGAAACCAGTATGCATAGGCCGGCATATCATAATTCGGTGTGGTAATTACCGACTTGAAATCTGAAATTTTAAACCAATTATTAATATCATAAGTATTCAGCACTTGATCCTCCACCTTCCAGACTCCAAGCCTACTTTCATTTGATCCATCTGGATTCCAAAGGGTCAAATCACCAAAAATGGAAACTGGACTTTGGTCAAAAACCAAACTGTTATTTATGGAAACAGGAATGTCAAACAAGGCGTCAAATTCATTTAAATCTATGTCTTTTTGTTTTTCTCCATATAAATTAAAAATTCCAAACCTCCTCCCTCTACTACCTGCAAAAAACAGGTCATTTCCCAAAAGATTGAAATCATACACCATCTCCCCCACTCCGTCAGGACCTTCTTTTTCCAATATAATCCTCTCCTTGAATCCAGCTTATCTAAGTCCAAAACTTCAATGGA
Organism: Mongoliibacter sp.; assembly: GCF_007692705.1. Taxonomy (GTDB): domain Bacteria; phylum Bacteroidota; class Bacteroidia; order Cytophagales; family Cyclobacteriaceae; genus Mongoliibacter. Next base: position 10,317 of record NZ_REBN01000077.1, on the reverse strand, counting down.
TGGCGTTCTAGAATCGAAATTATATAACAAGCTCTTGTCAGCTGAAAAATCAGAAACACTGAGATTATTGAATACAAAAATATTCTCTCCTTTGGAATCCAAGTACACTGTGTCAATTTCAATTTGGAGGTCGTGATTGCTGAAAGATTGATTGGAAGTATTGCTACTGCATGCCATCCAAAAAATTGGAAAAAACAATAAAAAGACTTGTCTCATAAACACCATGATTATGAAATAAAACTAAGGGTATTTTAATTAAAAACAATTACTTTTAGTTCTGATTCATCTTCCTGCAGCAATCGTCTGCTGGGCAATACTTTCTGATTTTTGTCCTGCCTCTTTGTATACAAATCTAAAAGTCATAATAGCCGAAATCATCAAAAATCCCAAAACGAATAAATCTGCACCGGGGATCAGTTCCTGAAGTCCAAACCACCCTCCATTCCACAAATACAAACCTATACCCATGGTCAATCTGACCAATTCAGCAGGAATAGCTATTTTAGACTTGTCCATCAGGCTGGTGTAGGCAAATATTGACACCATCATAAAAACGGAATACAGCATCACCTCCAGGTATTGGAAATTAACAAAGCTGATCAATACGTGGAATACCATACCAAAGGCCACAAGCATTTGCACCCACGACCAAATCTGTAAAGATTTTGAAGGAGAAGAATCATACTTCACCTGATCAAATGCATTTTTCCAATAAGCCCAAGGATATTTTTCCGCTACATCTGCCGGTCTCCAACCTGTTGGCATAAACCATATGCGCAACTTGTCCTTCCAACTTTTAGTCCTCCAAGCATCTTGAATCAAGGCCCAAAAATGCACATAATTAATGATCAGTGGATTCCAGGTATTCACAGGTTTTTTTACTCCGTATACAGGAGGTTCCTCTTCCAATTCCTCCTGAAAGGTCCCAAAAAGCTTATCCCAAAAGATGAAAATCTGGGAAAGGTTCTTGTCCAAATAAATATCGTTGATTGCATGATGTACCCTATGGTGTGAGGGAGTGACGAGTATATACTCCAAAAAACCCATTTTCCCAATCAACCTGGTATGGTACCAAAACTGGGCAAAAAGATGAATAGGCGCAATGATCGCCACAACCTCAGCGGGAATTCCCAAAAATGCCATTGGAATATATAAAAAGAAATAAATACCAATGATTGCTGAAATGGACTGTCTTAATGCACAACTCAGGTTAAACTCCTCTGAACTGTGATGCACAATATGCCTGTTCCAAAAGGCATTTACTTTATGGTCGAATCTATGGCTCCAATATCCAACAAAATCAATCCCTATAAAAGCCAAAACATATACGAGCCAAGTACTTTTAATTTCAAATATCCCTACCTTATCAACGAGCCATGCATAAGAAATTATGGCGATGGAAAGCCCCATAAGATTTTTTAGGGTATTTGTCATCCCTGAACTCAAGCTGGAAATAGTGTCCATTCCTCTATTGACCTGCTTTTTCATTCTTCTGGCAGCAACCTCCTCTATAACTATAAGAAGAAGAAAAAAAGGGATTGCGAAAGAAAGGGCTTTTGCGTAAAGTTCCATGGGCTTACTTAATTGTCCTTACAAAATAAGGTGGATACAGTTCAAATTCAAGTTTCAGAAAGCTAAAATAAAAGAAGGGGGGATAAAAAGTCAGTTAGTAAACAATTCCCCCCTTGGTCTCCGTAAAATTTAATACAGCTTAAAAATCATTTAATCACCCAATATAAAATTACAGTTAAACTCAATATCAAAAAATACCATGTACACGGTATTTTTCACTCCAAACACATTTTTTTTTACTATATTTTCTTTGTTTAATTCTTTAAATTGAATTTTCCCCATTTCAAAAAAACCCCGAAAATATGCGCTAGTGAAAATCGAAAGATAATTCATGGAAAGGAAGTTTGGTTTACTATAGGTTAGAATGACACTGACAAATTAACAATCAATACTGCCAAATAAAGTATTTTTAGACATATTCATAGACTCAATTAGACCTTTTGAAGGAATTTAAATGAAAAGCCAAAATAACAACATTATTTCCCCGCCATGGAATGATATTTGTTTTTAAAGTATAAAACAAAATTAAAAATGATTTTTTCAAAATTTTATTCTAAAAAGTAGGATAAAGTATTTCCAAAAACATCAACAAAACCAAAAATACTATGCAAGCCTCAAAGCTTCTCATCAAATACGGTGGGAATGCAATGATTAATGCTTCCCTGCAAAACAAGATTGCAGAAGTCATCTACAAATTAAAAAGCCAAGGCCATCAGGTCTGTGTGGTACATGGAGGAGGTCCATTCATAAATCAATCCCTTAGCAGCGCTGATATCACGTCAGAATTTATTCAGGGTCAGCGGAAAACAAGCCCTGAAGCCATGTCCGAAATTCAAAAAACCCTCATTGGAGAGGTAAATGCTAATCTCGTAGTAGCATTTAATAAAGCCGGCGCAAAAGCTGTAGGGCTATCGGGATTGGATGCAAACATGGTTGTTACCACACCAAAGGAAGTACAAATCCAGGCTGAAAATGGCAGTATAAGTATAGCTAAATTGGGTCGAGTTGGTGAAATTAGCAATATCACTCCGGGGTTGACTGAACACTTGATGCAGAGCGAATATGTTCCCTTAATCGCATGTGTAGCGGCTGATTCGGAAGGTAATAGCATGAACGTCAATGCTGATGATTTTGCAGGAGCCATGGCTGCAGCTATTCAAGCTGATTTTTACATCTCTCTTACAGATGTTGATGGACTCTATGAAGACTATCCAAACCCCGATTCAATCATTTCTTCCATAAGTTTAAATGAACTGCCATCTCTCTATGGACAAATTATCCAAGGAGGCATGATTCCAAAAATTCAGTCATGTGAAAAAGCCCTGCGCCACGGAGTGAAAAATGTATTGATACTCAATGGCACCAAACCTCAACAGTTGGAGGATTTCTTCAATAAAGGGATTAAATCAGGAACAACCTTAACACATTAGAAATGGAAAATAAAGATTTACATATCAAAGATCAGCAATTTTATCTCCCTACATTCAAGCGTATTCCATTGACCTTCATCAAAGGTCTTGGTTCAAGGCTTTGGGACATAGAAAATAAAGAGTATATAGACTTACTTGCCGGAATTGCTGTAAACAACGTAGGGCACTGTCATCCCAAAGTAGTCAAAGCCATTCAGGAACAGGCCGCGGACCTGATGCATATTTCCAATTTTTTTGTAAGTCCTCCCCAAGTAGCATTATCTGAATTACTGGTAAATATATCTGGGCTCGATAGGGTGTTTTTCACAAATAGTGGTGCTGAATCAGTAGAAGGTGCCATCAAAATTGCAAGAAGGTATGCGCATAGTAAAGGACGTGGTGGTAAGATTATCTCAATGGAAAACTCATTCCACGGCAGAACACTGGCTACCATCGCAACCGGACAGCCAAAATATCAAGAGGGTTTTGGTCCTATGCCGGGAGGTTTTGTGCAGGTTCCTTTCAATAATATCGAGGCTATCAAAAAAGAAATCTCCGATGAAGTTGCAGCCATAATATTAGAACCCATACAAGGCGAAGGAGGAATCAGACCTGCAGAATCAGCTTATTTGAAAGCAGTCAAGGATCTTTGTGAGAAACACGACATTGTATTAATTTTTGATGAAATTCAATCAGGAATAGCCCGAACAGGAGAGTGGTTTGCCAAAGACATTTTTGGTATTCAACCGGATATCATGACCCTGGCTAAAGGGCTTGGAGGCGGAATGCCTATAGGTGCTTTTCTTTGCAATGAAAAAATAGCAAATGCTATTCAGTTTGGAGATCACGGGACAACATTTGGCGGCAATCCTCTTTCAACAGCTGCCGCATTAGCTACCCTGACGGTCATTGTGGAAGAAAAGCTTATTGCCGCAGCCAAAACAAAGGGGGCTTGGCTGAAAACAAAATTAACTGAATTAAAAAGTCAAACGGGACTGATCAAAGAAGTTCGGGGCGAAGGTCTCATGCTTGGAGTGGAATTACATATTCCTGCAGCAGAATTGGTACAGAGGCTATTAAAAGCTGGCTTTATTGCCAATGCTACAGCAGTAAACGTCTTGCGCTTAGTGCCACCTTTGAATATTCCGATTGAAGATTTAGAGCAATTTTTAGAGGTACTCGAAGAAGAAATGAAAAAACTTGAAATTGAAAAGAAATGAAAACTTCAACATATAAAGTAGCCATAGTAGGTGCTTCTGGGTTTACGGGATCAGAACTGACCCGCCTACTTTCAGGACACCCGAACGTGGAAATTGCACATATTACATCTGAAAGCCATGCTGGCAAGCCTTTTTCGGCACTTCATCCACAGTTTTTGAATATTGTGGATAAGACGCTTGAAAAGGCTTCTGTAGTAGACGATGCTGAATTGGATATCATCTTCCTTGCTCTCCCGCACGGGGTATCCATGGAATTTGTAAAGCGCTGGAAAGATAAAAAATCTAAAATAATTGATTTGTCCGGTGATTTCAGATTAAGTTCACCAGAAGTATACGAATCTTGGTATCAAAAAAATCATAGCTTTCAAGAAGGTTTTGGAAAAGCAGTTTATGGTTTGCCGGAACTAAAAGCCGAGGAAGTCAAAAATAGTAATTTGATCGCCAATCCAGGTTGTTATCCTACAGCTTCGATTTTAAGTGTAGCTCCCCTATTTGCTGCTGATTTGGTAGAAGCAGATTCTTTGATCATTGATGCTAAATCAGGATTGACTGGAGCGGGAATCAAAGCAAGTGAAACTACTCATTTTTCGAATGTAAATGATAATTTCAAGGCTTATGGAATTGGGGTACACAGGCATACTGTAGAAATTGAAGAACAGCTTTCTTCTCTTTCCGGAAAAAAAGTAAGGATACAATTCACTCCCCATTTGATCCCTGCTGACAGGGGAATTTTGGTAACCGCCTACGCAAGGCCCAATCAGGAAATGAATTCTAAAAAGTTATTTGATATTTATAACGACTTTTACAAAGACAAACCATTTGTAAGGGTGAGAAATACTGGACCTAGTATAAAAGATGTCAGAGGAAGTCATTATTGTGATGTTTTCCCTTATTGGGACAGTAGAACAGAAAGGATAATCAGCATTGCTGCCATTGACAATTTACTCAAAGGTGCTGCGTCGGAAGCTGTACACAATATGAACCTGATGCTTGGTCTAGAAGAGCGATCAGGGTTGAACCAAATCCCATTAAGACCATAATATCATGAGTATGATAAAAAATATTGCTAGTGTAAGAGGCATCAAATGTTGGGGTGCCCATACAGGTGTCAAGTCAATGAGACGGGACCTAGCCATCATTTATTCTGAAGTACCAGCAGCGGCAGCAGCGGTCTTTACGCAAAATAAAGTGCGTGCCGAACCTGTAGAAATCAGTGAACGAAACGTCAAAATCAACAACAGAGCTCAGGTAATTATCTGCAATGCAGGAAATGCCAATGCCTGTACAGGAGAGCAAGGTCGTCTAGGTGCTGAAGCTATGGTCAAGACTACGGCTAAAATGCTTGGCATACCCGAAGAAGATGTAATCGTTGCATCTACCGGAATCATAGGAGAACCCTTTCCCACGGAAGACGTGGTCAAAGGGTTGGAACAAAATATCCCAAAACTTTCCAACAATACAAAGGCAGGGTCCTTTGTCGCTAATGCGATATTGACTACGGATACTTTTGCAAAAGAGGGTTTTGTAGAGTTTAAACACGATGGTAAGACCATTAATATGGGAGGCATAGCAAAAGGTTCGGGAATGATTCATCCCAACATGGCAACCATGTTAAGTTTCATTGTCACGGACATCTCAATTGATGAAAAGCTGCTAGATCAAGCCCTTCGCTATTGTGTGGACAGAACTTTCAATATGATTACAGTAGATGGGGACACTTCTACCAATGATATGGTAGCTATTATGGCCAACGGGATGGCAGAAAACAAAAAAATTACTACAGAAAGCGATCCAGGTTATATTATTTTCAGGGAGAAATTGCTGGAAATTCTTACCCATCTAGCGAAACTCATAGTATCAGATGGAGAGGGAGCCTCCAAATTCATCGAATATAAAGTTTCAAAAGCCCGTTCGGGAGATGTTGCCAGGAAATTGGTAAGGGCAATTTCAGATTCTACATTGGTAAAAACAGCTATGTTTGGTAGGGATCCAAATTGGGGAAGAATCATCGCTGCCTGTGGAAATGCAGGCGTGAATTTCAATTATAGCAAAGTCAATCTTTTTGTAGGAGACAAGGAAAAGCTGGTGCCTGTTTTAGAAAAAGGTCAACCAGTAGATTTTGACAAGAACTTCGTAAAAAAACTTCTCAGAGATTCCCACATAAGGGTGTACCTGGAGTTGAACACAGGAGCAGAAACTGGAATAGGGTGGGGAACTGACTTGACCACAGACTATGTGATGTTCAATTCGGTGTACACGACTTGATAGGAGTTGACAATTTGACTTTAGTAGTCGAAATACCTTGCGTGAAGACATGAACCGTCATATCAAACCTTTGGGGTCTTTAAGTCCCCAAAGGTTTTTTTATATTTGATGCGATTTGAATTATTTCATATGCGACAGTCCTGAGAGCGTAGCGATTTGGGAGATTTACCAAGCACTTTATCATCAAAACCAATTCTTCCTAGTGAAAAAACTGTTCATGAAGACTCGAACGGCAGCGGTTTATTTTTTGACTTAAAATTACTTTGCAAAAATCTGTGACTCATCCTGAAATGCTTTAAATTCCAAAGCATTTCCAGAAGGATCTAAGAAAAACATGGTCGCTTGTTCTCCTACTTCACCTTTGAATCTGATGTAAGGTTCAATGATGAATTCTATATTATGTGCTTTCAGTTTATCCGCAAGGTCATGCCATTCGTCCCAGGGTAAAATTGCCCCAAAATGTCTGACAGGAACATTCTTACCATCAACTTGATTGGACTCTGCCTGATGAAGTTCCTCGGGTTTGACATGGGCAGAAAGCTGATGCCCGAAAAAATTAAAGTCTATCCACTTTTCTGTGGACCTACCGATCGCACAACCTAAAAGATCTCCATAGAAAGACCTTGTCTCCTCAATGTCTCTGATAGGAAAAGCTAAATGAAAGGGTTTAAATTGGCTCATAATAACTAATTTCGTAAAGTAAATTTGTATTCAATTTTCGGAATTTAAAAATCTATTTTATTTATGGTTAAGAAAACTGTTTCATTGGTGCTGTCTAGCGGAGGCGCAAGAGGGATGGCGCATATCGGTGCCATCGAGGCATTAGAGGAAGCAGGGTTTGAGATTGTTTCCATTGCAGGCTGTTCCAGCGGCGCACTCGTAGGAGGCATTTATGCAACAGGACAATTGAATACTTTCAAAAACTGGATCTGTAACCTAGATAAAATTGATGTTTTCTCATTAATGGATTTTACGATTTCAAGAAAAGGATTTATAAAAGGGGAAAAAGTCTTTAACGCACTGAAGCATATTGTTGCAGATTGCGAAATTGAAACACTAAAAATCCCCTTTGCCTGCAATGCAGTCCAAATCCCAAGCGGGGAGGAAAAAATATTTTCTTCAGGTAGCCTATTTGATGCCATTCGAGCCTCCAGCTCCATCCCAACTGTACTCACTCCATCAAAAATCGGGGAAGATGAATTTATAGACGGGGGAATCATCAACCCAATCCCATTCAATCTGATCAAGCCTACTGAGCGAGGAAATTTATTGGTAGTCGTAGACCTGAATGGTCCAAAATCAGCTTTTGTTCCTCCTTCAGCAAAAGAAAAAAAGGAAAGCAATCTTAAACTCCCATTTTGGCTTGCAGATTATCAGAAGAAATTCTCCAATTACTTTTATTCAGAGCAAAAAGAAGAAAAACCAAAAGGATTGAGTTCTGTTGAATTGCTGAATTTTTCTTTTGACTTGATTCAGGACAAACTCTCTGAAATGGTCATCAGACAGTATGATATTGACCTACTTGTGGAAATTTCCAGGGAACAGGCTGGAACTCTTGAATTTCACCGGGCAGCAGAATTGATTGAAATTGGAAAGAAAAAAATGCAAAAAGCCATCAAAAAACTTGAAAGTGGACATAAAAGAACTCAATAACCTACTTGGAAATATTGATATTTACCTGCTTGACCAAATCCTCAAAGGAAGGTTTACCAAAGAAATGAAAATCCTTGATGCAGGATGCGGAGAGGGTAGAAATTGTATCTTCTTTCTACAACAAGGTTATCAGATTTTTGGGGTAGATGCAGACCCTGTTGCGGTTCAAATGGCTAAAATCTATGCCAGTACCATTAACAAGGAATATGACCTGCATAGATTCCAGAGAACATTAGTCCAGGATATGCCCTTTCATGAGGCTGCTTTCGATGCTGTCATCAGTTCAGCAGTTCTTCATTTTGCAAAGAATAAAGAGGAGTTCTTCAAAATGCTTGGTGAAATGCTGCGTGTATTGAAACCCGGTGGGTATTTATTTATCCGAACTTGTACCGATAGGGATGGAATTCTAAAAAACGCACCCCATCTAGGAGGAGGCGTATATTTGCTTCCTGATGATTCTGAAAGATTTATTCTCACGGAGCAAATTGAACAAGAAATGGTTGAACAATATGGTTTACAATATCTGGAACATCCGAAAAGTGTGGCTGTTCATGGCCAAAGGTCAATGGGGGTTTATATTTTTTCGAAACCAGAAAATTAATGAATCAGTAATCAATCTATCATTTCGGTCATAATTTTGGCAGAAAGCAGGCAGAGCGGAATTCCTCCACCAGGGTGCACACTACCGCCACAGAAATACAGGTTTTTGATATTTGAGCTAAAATTCGCATGTCGGAGAAAAGCTGCATACCTGTTATTGGAACTGTTCCCATATAAGGCACCTTGGGCACTTGAAGTTTTGGACTCTATGGTTCTTGGCTCCAAAATTTCTTCCACTTCTATCAAAGGCTCAATATCCGTATTTAGAGTTCTATTGATCTTTTTGATTATATTTTTTCTAGCCATCTGAATCAAGTTATCCCAATCTTGCCCTTTATTATTGGGTACATTGATCATGGTAAACCAATTCATACAACCTTCAGGAGCATCATCTCTTTTGCAAACTGAAGTGATATTGATATAGACTGTAGGATCTTCATAGACACTGCCTTGATTGAAAATATGGTCGAATTCTTTTTTATAGTCATTAGAAAAAAGAATATTGTGCAGGTCCAATTCCGGAAATTCCTTTTTGATTCCCCAATAAAAAATCAACGCAGAACTTGACTTGGGTTGTTCCAATAACTTCCTAGGTTGCTTTTGTTTTTGAAGAATCGTTTTATAGGCATTGACCATATCCATATTGTTGACTATGATATCTGCCGGGTGGATTTCATTGTTGACCAATACACCGGAAGCTTTGCCTTTCTCCACCACGACCTCTTTCACTTTAGCTTCAAAGTGAAACTCAACTCCAATGTCTTTGGCCAATTTGAATATTGAATTGGTGATATCATGCATCCCTTTATTAGGGAAAAAAGCACCTATATTAAATTCGAGATGGGGAATAATATTAAGTGTAGCTGGGGTTTGATAGGGGTTAGAACCATTATAGGTCGCATACCTATTAAAGAGCTGCACCAATTTAGGATGGTTAAAATTTTGCTCATTGGCCGCATTCATGGTTTGGAAAATACCCAGTTTACCCATCTTCAGGTAGGATTGTAAAGCTTGAGGATTGGTCCAAGTTCCCCACTTATGTAAAGACCTGTGCATGAATAAAGGCGAAAGGTGCTTATATATGTAATCAGATTTTTTGAGTGCCCTTCTGATATGAGAAGCAGGTTCGCCCAGCTTCAGCTCTACTTCTTCAGCAAACAAGTTGATATCAGCATATGCTTTAAGCGACTTTCCGTCCTCCCAAAAATAATGGCAGGTAACAGGTAATTTGATATAATCAAAATGATCTTTGGGCTCACGTCCACAGATCCTAAACAACTCTTCTATTTGTTCAGGTAAAGTAAACAAAGAAGGCCCTGCATCAAACCTGTAACCACCTATTTCAATTTCTGACAATTTTCCCCCCGGGTAGGAATTGGATTCAAATACTTCCACTGCGAAGCCTTTTGCCCGAAGCCTAACGGCCGCAGCCAAGCCTGCTATGCCTGAACCGATAATGATCGCTTTTTTACTCATGATTGATAAACCTGCTGATTGAAATATGGTTATTCACCCCGCTACTTTTCTACGCATCTAAGGTCAAAAATTTGAGCAAAAGAGCCATAAAATTTTTGAATTGGAAAAAATGATAATATTTA
>NZ_REBN01000056.1 GCF_007692705.1 Mongoliibacter sp. | reverse complement strand
CCTGCATCAAGGCATTGTATTTGGCATGATCAACTCCAATGTTTTCCCATTTTGTGGAATGCTCATGTTCAGTACAGGCGACAGTCCGCACCAAATCCCCAAAATCATAAAATGCATAGCCCCCCATTAAAGTATCCAAATCAATCACAGCTTTGACTTCTGAGAGATTTTTTGCAAAAATCAGGTTATTTATTTTGGTGTCATTGTGTGTGAGCCTTAGGGGCAGTTGACTTATCCACATCTCATATTCATCTACCAAGGGCTTTTCATTAAGGTAAAACGCCACAAGCTCTTGAAGTTCTTCAGTAAGCAGCCTCTTGGTATTTGCAATGGCCGTTTTCAATTGTTCAAACCTCAAGCTAAGGTTATTGAAGCCAGGAATTACCTCCAGGAATGCTCTTGGGTCAATATGCTTACCCAATGCGATGAAATGCGCAAATGCTTCTGCCGCCAAGTAGGCTTGTCTAGGCTCTTGTATCTCATTGACACACACTCCTTCGATAAATGGCGAAAATCTGAAAAGTGAGTCTCCTATGGAGGTAAATAGTTTACCTTGAAGATTGGCAATTGGCAGTGGAATTTCAAAGGGTAAATTTTTTTGGCCTACTTCATTTATTAGTACCTGATGGTTGTGTGAAATAAGCTGCGGTTGTGTAAAAACTTTTTGATTAAATTTCTGCAAGATGAATCTGTCACTTTTTCCCTCTGCCAAATAAGTGTGATGAATATGTCCATCGCCAAATGGCTGAAGGTCTTTTTCCTGAAGGTCAAATCCATAGTGAAGGTTGAGTTCGAAAAGCCAAGGGAATTTTTGCATGGTGAAAATCTTATTTTGACAAAAGTAAGCTTAACATATTTGAAATACCATTGGTACCACAAGGACTTCAAAACTCCATGAAATTTTGCACATTTGGTAAAAGACCTTTTGCAATTCCTACATAAATATTTACATTAGTGAAATTTATTAAAGAAGTTTCAATGAGTAAGGTAAAAAAATTAACAAACCTACTGCTTAAACCCAACACCTATGAACATCTCTTTGATTGACTGGGGCATTATACTCGCCTTTTTTGTGATTTCCATGTTGATTGGGGTATATACCTCCAAAAAAGCAGGGAAGTCTGCCAAAGAGTTTTTCCTTTCGGGAAGAAATATGCCATGGTGGCTTCTTGGAGTGTCCATGGTTGCGACTACTTTTTCAGCAGATACACCAAACTTAGTCACAGACATTGTGAGAAAAGATGGAGTCTCCGGCAACTGGGTATGGTGGGCTTTCTTGTTGACAGGTATGTTGACAGTCTTTGTGTACGCCAAACTTTGGAGAAGGTCTGAGGTAACCACAGATTTGGAGTTCTATGAATTACGATATGGTGGGAAGCCAGCTGCTTTTCTTCGGGCTTTTCGTGCTTTATATCTAGGCGTTTTCTTCAACGTAGTTATTATGGCTACCGTTTCCCTGGCAGCCATCAAAATAGGAGGGGTTATGCTGGGTCTAAGTCCAGTAGAAACCCTTTTGATTGCTTCTGTAGTAACAGTGATTTATAGCTCTTTAGGTGGTCTGAAAGGGGTTTTGCTTACCGATTTCTTCCAATTCTTCATAGCCATGGCAGGAGCAATAGGTGCTGCCATCTATGTCTTGGATATGCCTGAAATTGGGTCTCTTGACAACTTATTAACACACCCCAATGTCTCTGATAAACTTGATTTCTTCCCCGATTTCAATAATTGGAATCTGGTTGTACCCCTTTTGATCATGCCATTGGCCATTCAATGGTGGGCAACCTGGTATCCCGGTGCTGAACCTGGTGGTGGTGGCTACATCGCACAGCGTATGCTTTCAGCCAAAGATGAAAAAAATGCCATAGGGGCAACGTTGTTTTTCAATATCGCACATTATGGTATTAGGCCTTGGCCGTGGATTATCATTGCACTGTCTTCTCTCATCATTTTCCCGAATGTTTCAGATATGCAAGAGGCCTTCCCGCATATTCCTGTGGATAAGTTGGGAAATGACCTGGCCTATTCGGCTATGCTGACTTTCTTGCCAACTGGCCTGATTGGAATTGTATTGGCCTCATTGATTGCAGCTGTTATGTCAACCTTATCCACACACCTCAACTGGGGTTCTTCTTACGTGGTGAATGACTTTTACCTAAGGTTTATGAAACCTGAGGCTACAGACAAAGAATTGGTTATGGTGGGGAGAATTTCAACGGTAGTCTTGATGGTTTTGGCTGCATTTCTTGCACTGGCCCTTTCAAATGCTCTCGAAGCTTTCAACATACTCCTGCAGATCGGCGCAGGCACAGGGATGATATTTATTCTCCGTTGGTTTTGGTGGAGGATCAATGCCTACACTGAAATCTATGCCATGATAATTTCATTTTTGGTAGCCATCTTCTTTGAGACCATCAACCCTAAAATTGGACTTATCCACATCCCCGAGGAAATGGCTTACCTCAAGCTGCTTTATGGTGTTGGTATTACAACAGCTGGATGGATTTTAGCTACCATATTGACTAAACCTGAAAAAGATGCAGTATTGCTTTCATTCTACAGAAAGGTCAGACCGGCTTCTTTTGGTTGGAAGAAAGTTTTGGACAGGTACCCTGACGAAAAACAAGAACAAGGTCAGCTTCCTATGGAGATAGGCTTGATGCTGGTAGGTTCCATCATGGTTTATGCTGTTTTATTTGCTGTCGGATTCTGGATTTACGGGAATATACTTTCCGCAACAATAGCTACAATGGTAGCAATTACTGGAGGATTCATCATCATAAAAAGCTGGAAAAATATGCGCTGAAAAGTTTAAAGGATACTTAAATTGGTGATTCAATTTCCATCTTATACCATGTACATTGGGAATTTCAAAAGATATCACAATATGATTATCCGCTTTATTGCCAGTAAAATCTCAATAATGAAATTAACATGTGATTTCCAGCCAAAATCAATAAGTATCCAACCCTCCGGCCTGCAGGTATCTAACATTACCGGATTGATCTAAGTCCTTGTTTAATTGGTTAGTGATGCAAATGTGGATATGTAGGTATCACAATATCGCTTCCAGCAAGTATCATCTACTGTCCACTCATTTTTTAAACTCTAAAGTATTCATCAGGTGGGCCATATCTACTTTGATGTATTCTATGGCAGGAGCCAAGGAATCGTTTTTCATGGCAGTGTCAAAATAAAGTGCTCCCCTTAGAAAGTTTTTGGTAGAATCTGTGACAAAAAACTGAAACTGTGTCGGCACTTCACCCGAAAGTTCTGCAACTACACCTGTGTAACCTTTGGGAGTCAGTGCAATTGATTCATCAATCCCATATGCTTTTACCTGATGCTTTGCTGTGAGGTTGATCGCGTCGTTCAACACTGTTTTGAGATCTTTCCCTTCCGTATCGAGAGAAAGATAGGTAAGGTGTACTTTGCCCCCCAAACCTTCATAATTTAGGTTTATCCAGTCTTTTTGTGCCAAGTTGAAGCTATCTGATTCAATACGGGCATTTTTAGAGTGCTCGAAAGAATATGGAAAGTCCCCTTCAAGACTGGTAAATGCCCTATTTGGAAGATCAATCCTGTTATATCCTTTGGGTTTGGGGAAATAATCTCCCTGACATGCGGTCAGAAAGGAAATGAAAATTAAAAGTACAAGAACTCTACGCATAATTTCAAAGTTATTGATTTGGTTTGATATGAACCCTGAGAAATTGATATTTATACTCTATACTTAAACAAGATGTTATGACAATGAAGTTAAAATTATTTTCGGTAGGCATGGTTTTGGGCATATTTTTCCTTGCACAAACCGTCAGCCAAGCTCAAACTAATATGGATGAGTTTTTAGCCAAATGGGAAGGCAGCATGCAGTTTACCATGGATGTGGTGGATAAAATGCCTGAAGATCTATTGGATTACAAACCTCACGAATCAGCTATGAGTTTTCAGGAACAGATCGTACACCTTTCTAATGCGGTAGTTGGCATGAGTCAGCAATTTTTGGGAGGGCCAGATGCCAAAAGCATCCTAGAAGCCAAACCTTCCAACAAAGAAGAACTCAAGGCACATGTTAAGCTCAGTTATGAGTATGCCATGAAAGTATTCAAGTCCGTTCCCGAAGATCAATTGGGTGATAAGGTGGAGATTTATGGAAATACAGGAAGTAAAAGACAGGTTATGGGATTTATAGATGACCATACCATCCACCACAGAGGTGCTGCTATTTCCTATATAAGAGCCAATGGAGTTGAGCCTCCGAGGTACAGGATGATGTAATTCAGAAGTATGGTTTGAGGATTATTTATGCTACCGGAAGATTTTGCAGGTGGCTTTTGGAATGGTCCCAAACAAAAGAACCGGGAAACTCTTCCCGGTTCTTTTATTATTTACATGCAATTTTTTCTACCCTGTTGAGGTGTCTTCCTCCTTCAAAATCCGTATTGAGGAAAGTTTTAACCATATTTTCAGCCAAATTATAAGGAATAAATCTAGCAGGTAAGGCAATTACATTGGCATCATTATGTTGTCTTGCCAAGACTGCAAGTTCCTCGTTCCAGCAAAGTGCAGCCCGGATATCTTGGTGTTTGTTTGCTGTGATAGCAACACCATTTCCCGAACCACAAATTAAAATTCCTTGTTCAAATTCACCTTTTTCTATGGCTTCACAAAGAGGATGTACATAGTCTGGATAATCGACTGAATCGTC